>JBDSSV010000166.1:0-17799 GCA_039928535.1 Burkholderiales bacterium | reverse complement strand
GCGATGGTCGCGGCAATTGCCGATGCGAGCGTGCAGCCGGAACCATGATAACTCCCGCCCAGACGCTCCCAGTTGTCGGTCCGCACCACGCCGTCCTGTCCATACAGGGTATTGACCACCAGCGGCGTGTTTTCGTGCGTGCCCGTGATGAGCACATATTCGCAGCCCATCGCGAGTATGCGGCGCGCGCATTCGGGCAAAGCGAGGTCGTCTTCGCCGTCTTCCTGCGCCAGGCGCCGCGCTTCGATGCTGTTGGGTGTGAGTATGGTGGTTTGCGGGATCAACAATTCGCGCAGCGCGGAGATCATTTCGTCGGTTACGAGCTCGTCGCCGCGGCCGGACGCGAAGACCGGGTCGAGGACGAGCGGGATTTCCGGATAGTCGGAAACCACTTCCGCAATCGCCGAGATATTTTCAGTGCTGCCGAGCAGGCCGATCTTGAATGCGGCGACGGGCATGTCTTCGAGCACGCACCGCGCCTGGTCGGCCACCCACTCCGCGTCGAGCGCCATCACCTCTTCGACCCCCATGGTGTCCTGGATGGTAACCGCGGTGACTACCGACAGCGGGTGGCAGCCCATGCTTGCAAGGGTCATCACGTCGGCTTGCAAGCCGGCTCCGCCGCTGGGGTCGGTCGCCGCGAACGCGAGAACGATCGGCGGCAGTGCGGAAGGCGCTGGCGGATCCATGCTACAGGGGGGATTTGTTGTTCAAAAGCCGAGCATATCGCTAAAATAACATTTTAACCTGATTAGCAGCCGACCATGACCACGACGGACGTGAATGTTTTCAAAACCTATATGTGTCTTATCTGTGGTTTCATCTATGACGAAGCGGCCGGCCTGCCGGATGAGGGCATAGCGGCCGGCACGCGCTGGGAGGATGTGCCGATGAACTGGACCTGCCCCGAGTGCGGCGCGCGCAAGGAAGATTTCGAGATGGTGCAGGTGTGAGATTTCTGCACACCATGCTGCGCGTCGGCGACCTCGAACGCGCGATTGGTTTTTACACCGGCGTTCTGGGCATGCGGTTATTGCGCCGTAAAGATTATCCCGACGGCCGCTTTACCAATGTGTTCGTCGGCTACGGCGACGAAGCACACGAAGCGGTGGTCGAACTCACGCATAACTGGGACACCAGGAGCTACGATCACGGCACGGCGTTCGGCCATCTCGCGATTGAAGTCGACGATGCCTACAAGGCCTGCGAAGAAGTGAAGAAGCGCGGCGGCAAGGTCGCGCGCGAGGCGGGGCCGATGAAGCACGGCACCACCGTGATTGCTTTCGTCGAAGATCCCGACGGCTACAAGATCGAATTCGTCCAGCGCAAGACCGCTTAGTGCCGCCTTGCTAAGCGGTCGTTTTGCTGGCGGTCAGGTAGTCGGCAAGTGCGACGAACTGCGCCACTGACAGTTCCTGCGCGCGGGCGGCGGGCGCGATACCCAGTGACTCGAAGGCCGTTTCCGCCACCAGTTTCCTGAGCGAATTGCGCAGCGTCTTGCGCCGTTGCGAGAAGGCCATGGCGACGACAGCCGCCAGTTGCGCTTCGTCGCGCGCCATGCAGGGCAGCGGCCGCAGCGGCAGCAAGCGCACCACCGCCGAGTCCACTCTGGGTACGGGATCGAACGCGGTGCCCGGCACATCGAGCAGTTTATCCATCGCAAAACGGTATTGCAGCATCACCGACAGGCGGCCGTAGTTGCTGTCGCCGGGGGCGGCGACCATGCGCTCGACGACTTCCTTCTGCAACATGACGTGGATATCGCGTATGCGGCCGGCGTACTGCACCAGATGAAACAGCAATGGCGTTGAGATGTTATATGGCAGATTGCCGATCACGCGCAGCCCGTCGCCGAGTGCCGCAAAATCGAACTGCAGCACGTCAACCGCGTGCAGATTGATGCGCTCGCCGAACTCTTGTTGCAGCGCCTGCGCCAAGTCGCGGTCGATTTCAATCGTGTGCAATGTCCCGGCAGCGGCCAGCAACGGACGCGTGAGCGCGCCGAGCCCCGGACCGATTTCGACCAGGCATTCACCGAACGAGGGATGGATCGCAGACACAATCGCGGCAATGGCGACTTCATCGACCAGAAAATTCTGGCCGAATCTTTTACGCGCCTGGTGTTTCACGATGCAGTGTTGCGCGCGGTCAGGTCTTGCCGCGCGCGAGTGCTGCCGCGAGCTCGATCGCGCTGCGCAGGCTGCCAGCGTCGATGTTGCCGGTGCCCGCGAGATCGAGCGCCGTGCCGTGATCGACCGAGGTGCGGATGATCGGCAGGCCGAGCGTGACGTTCACGCCGCTGCCAAAGCTCGCGTACTTCAGCACGGGCAGTCCCTGGTCGTGATACATCGCGAGTACGCAATCGAAGTTGCGCAGGCGCTCCGGGTTGAACAAGGTGTCGGCAGGCAGCGGCCCAGTCAGTTGCAGGCCTTCCCTGCGCAGATGCTCGATGAGCGGAATGATGATGTCGATTTCCTCGCGCCCGAGGTGTCCGGACTCTCCCGCATGCGGATTGAGACCGGCGACCGCGATGCGCGGCGAAGCGAGGCCAAAACGCAACGTCAGGTCGTGCTGCAATACGCGCAGCGTTTGCTCGAGGCTTTGCTTCGTAATGTGCTGCGCGACGTCTTTCACCGCCAGGTGCGTGGTGGCCAGCGCCACGCGTAATCCTCCGCCAACCAGCATCATGACGACATGCGGGGTTTGCGTGCGTGCAGCGAGAAATTCAGTATGGCCGGTAAAAGCAATCCCGGCGTCGTTGATGATGCCTTTATGCACGGGTGCTGTGACCATCGCGTCAAAGCGGCCGCTGACGCAGCCGTCGATGGCGACTTCCAGTATTTGCAGCACATGCGGCGAATTGGCGCGATTGAGCGCGCCGGCGGTCACCGCCGCCGCGATGGGCACGTCCACGACCTGCATAGCGCCCGGCGCAAACGCAGATTTGCAGTTGTGATCGAAGGTTAGAACGCGCCACGGCAGTCCGAGCTGGCGCGCGCGTTGTTCGAGCACGGCGGCATTGCCAACGACCGCCATGTGCTCCGATTGCGGCTGCTGCGCGAGCAGCACGCACAGATCCGGGCCGATGCCGGCGGGTTCGCCGCTCGTAAGTGCAATGACGGGAGCGGAATGATTTGACCGGTTCGCCATAATGGTTCCAGTCTATGCTGTTGTAACGCGAGTCACGCGGCGCCGCGGTGTCTACGATTGCGCGCGCGGACTATCTGTCTTCAAGCCGGTATTCGACGAACGCCTTATCGCGCAGCTGACGCAGCCATTCCTGGAATGCCTCGTCGCTTTTTTGCGCGCGCAGCGACATGCGTGCCTGCACGCGTTGCTGCTGCCGCGACATGTCTTCGTTGCGCCGCTCAATCACTTGGATCAGGTGCCAGCCGAACGGCGAGCGCACCGGCGCGCTGATCTCGCCGGGTTTCAGCGCGTCCATCGCCTTTTCGAATTCCGGCACGGTATCGCCCGGCGACAGCCAGCCCAGATCGCCGCCGCGCGAAGCGCTGGCGTCCTCCGATTGCAGGCGCGCGAGTTGCGCAAAATCGACGCCGTTATCGAGCCGCTCCTTGAGCTTGAGCAGGCGGTCCCGCGCGTCGTTTTCCGACACGACCTCGCTCGTCTTGATCAGGATGTGACGCGGATGGGTCTGCGACACCATCACCGGCCCGCTCTGCCCGCGCCGGTCATTGACGCGTACGATATGCAGTCCGTTCGGACTGCGCAGCACGCCGCTGAGCTCGCCGGCCTTCATGGTCTTGACGATGTCGGCAAATATAGTCGGCACGCGGGCGAGTTCACGCCAGCCCATTGCGCCGCCTTTTTCCGCGTCGGGCGCCTCCGAAAAGCTGGCGGCGACGAGCCGGAAGTCGGCGCCGCCTTTAAGCTGCGCCAGCGCCTGATCGGCACGCGCGCGGCGATCGCCCAGCTGTTCCGGACTGACCTGCTCGGGCACGCGAATCAGAATATGCGACAAATCGAACTCCTCGGTCTGGCCGCCCTGCGTCTGCATTGCGGTGAGCAGATTGTCGATTTCGCTTTCGGCGATCGTGATCTTGTTGTCGACTTCGCGTTCGCGCAGCCGCGACAGCACGACCTCGTCGCGTATGTCTTCGCGGAACTTGGCGAAACTGACGCCGTCGCGCTCCAGCGTTTCGCGCATTTGCGCGGGCGAGATCTTGTTTTCCTCGGCGATGCGCGCGATCGTCTTGTCCAGCTGGCCGTCGTCGACCCGCAGCCCGGTCTCTTTGGCAAGTTGCAACTGCACCCGCGTAAATATCATGCGCTCGAGCACCTGCTTTTCAAGCACCTCCGCCGGCGGCGCCGGCGTGCCCTGTTGGCGCAACTGCGCGGTCACGACTTTCACACGATCGGCAAGATCGCGCCGCGTGATTACGTCTTCATTGACCACGGCGACGATGCGGTCGAGCAAGATGACGCGGCTGGGCGGCTTCTGGCCTGCAGCAGGCGGCGCGCCCAGCAGCGCGAGAGCGGCGGCCATGGCCGCATAAACGCAGAAATTTTTCATGTCAAAGGTGTTGTTTTGCTAACGCGGCGGAAATATACCGTCGTCGGGGCGCAGCGCCGGGCTTGCGGCCCGATAGTAGCCGGCAATGTTCCGGCGCAGAAGCTCAAGTGGATTAGAGCCGATTTTGGATACGCCGTTCAATTCAAGCTGCATGAAAAACGAATTGACGGTGGTCGTCGACGTGGTGGCAAAGCTGTGGGCAACGACGCGAAACGCCCAGCACCCGCCGTCGTATTCGATGCCCGCGAGCCCTTCGAGCAGCCGGCTGTCCGCGATCGAATAGTTCCAGCGCGCAATCGCGCTCATGCGTCGCGTCAATGGCCATTGGGTCGACAGATCGACCTGCCGCAGAGTATTCGAAGGATTGGTCGCGCTGAATACCGTGGCGGCCCCCGTCGACGTTGTGAGCGCGCCATTGGTATAGCGATAGGCGGCGTTGATGACCTTGCCAGGCGCGGGTTCATAACGTACGCCCGCATTGGCGCGCTGCGTTTGTGAAGACGCCGTCGTATATTGCCAGCCCAGGTCGGCCGTCCAGTGCGGGACTATCGTGCCGCTCAGCGTCGCCAGCAGGTCGGAACGGTTGTCGTTACGCGCCGCGATTCCCGGCAGCGTGACCTCCTGGCTCTTGAAGTAAAAGCGTTCTGCCAGCCCGACGCGCAGCCGTTCGACGCCGTTCTCCTGCAGCAGGCGTGAAGTCACGCCCGCCGTGAGCTGGTTCGCATCGTTGATGCGGTCGCTGCCGCTGAACTGGTTCTCCGAATACAGCGTGGCGAAATTGACGGTCTGCAGGCCGCTGTCGAAGTTGGGCAGCAGATTTTGATTATGGGTCGGGATATAGACGTAATAGAGCTTGGGCTCCAGCGTCTGCAGCATGTTCTGGCCGGAAAACGCTATCGTGCGCTCCAGCAGGAGGCCGGTGTCGAGCGAAGAAATCGGCACTGTCCGCGACTGGTCGCTGACGGGCGAATTGGACTGATCGAAGTCGTAGCGGGTGACGTGCAAGCCCGTTTTCGGCGTCACATACGCGAATGACGATTGCAACGGCAAGCTGATGCTCGGGTAGGCGACGGCGCGTTTGCCGTTGATCAGCGTCGGATGGGTAAACGCTACGAAACTGCTGCCGACGTCGAAATCCACTGGTCCGATGTTTTGCTTGTTTGCATTGAACGTCAGCGCCGTGCGGCTGTAAGGCTGCACGACGGGGTTCAGCGGATCGGTCTGCAAGGTTTGCCAGCGCTGTATCTGTGCAGAAAAACCATAAGCGCCGTCGTTCCACCAGTTGCCGCTCTTGGACAGCGTGCCCTGTCGCGGCAACACGACCTGCGAGGTCGCCGCGATCTGGGTCGAGAGGTCAGTGAAGTAGTTACTGTCCGAAACTTTCTGCACGTCGGCGCTGCCGATCCAGCCGCCGCCGAAATTCTGCAGATGCCGCAGCGACAAAGCGGTCCGGGTATCGCCGTTCCTGACGCGGTCGTTCGGCAGCACTTCGTAGCGCGCCTCGCCGTTGTAGCTCTTGTCGAGATAGCGAAATTCATTGCTGAGCATCACGCCGCGCTTGGCCATGACACGCGGCGTGAAAGTCGCGTCGCGGTTCGGCGCGATATTCCAGTAATAGGGGATAGAAAACTCGGTCCCCGAATTGCCGGTGGTGCCGAAAGTCGGCGACAGAAAACCGGATTTACGCTGGCGATCGAGCGAAAAACTGATGTAGGGCGTGTAGAGGAACGGCACGCCGAGAAATTCGACGGTCGCGCCGCGCGCGGTGCCGATCTGGCGCTCTTTGTCGATTTCAAAATCCTTGGCGCGCAGAAACCAGTCGTTATTGCCGACTTCGCATGACGTGTAGTTGCCGCCGAGCATGCGGTATTTGTTTTCGCCTTCGAATACCAGCCGCTCGCCTTCGCCGCGGCCCTTGGTAGCGTTGACCTGCACGCTGTATTTGGGCTTTTCCATCGCGCCGCGCTCGGTATCGAGATTGAAATTGAGCTCGGTGCCGTCGATGGTGTCGCCGCGCTGCTCGAGGCGCACGTTGCCGCGCGCGTGGATTTCATCTTCCGGCTTGTCGAAGCGTAACCAATCCGCGTAGACCGCCTTGCCGCGCTTCCTGAGACGCACCGAGCCTTCTGCTTCGAGTTCCTTCTCGTGGTGGCCCTGGATGACATCGGCGTCGAAAAATAACGGCACCGGGTCCTTGTTGGATGGCGGAATGCGGATGAACGACGGTTGCAGCTTCAACTGCACACCGCCGCCGTCGGGTTTCAACCCGAGCGCGCTGTCGTCGGCGGCAGTTGCGCAATCAGCCGCGCAGAGCAGCAGAAGCACGATCGGTTTGAGGCGAAAAATGCGCATTATCAATATCGTGGGAACGGAGTGATAAAATCGCACACTTTCCCGAATTAGGCAATGCGCGGCGTGGACCGACGGAGCGAACTCAAGCAGTGGATTGAAACCCGCTTAAATGCATTGCCGCTCACGCTCGAGCCGGCCTCCGCGGACGCGAGCTTCCGCGCGTATTTTCGCGTGCGCATCGCGGGCGAGTCGCTGATCGCAATGGACGCGCCGCCCGCGCACGAAGATTGCAGGGCGTTTGTGCGGATTGCGCGGCTGATGGCTGAGGCGGGCTTGAATGTGCCGCGCGTGATCGCCGAAGACTTCGAGCGCGGATTTCTGCTGTTGTCCGATCTTGGCAGCGAAAACTACTTGCAGGCGCTCAACGCCGGCAGCGCAGACAGGCTTTTCAGCGACGCCATCGACGCATTGTTGCGCTGGCAGCTGGCGAGCAAGCCTGGCGTGCTGCCGCCGTATGACGAGGCGCTCTTAACGCGCGAACTGATGCTTTTCCCCGAATGGTACGTCGGGCGGCATCGCGCTATTACGCTGAGCGCCGCGCGTAACGATGCGTTGGCGGCGGTGTTCGCGCTGATCGTCAAGAGCAATCTCGCGCAGCCCGCGGTCTACGTGCACCGCGATTACATGCCGCGCAACCTGATGGTGTGCGCGCCCAACCCCGGCGTGCTCGACTTTCAGGACGCGGTTTATGGCCCCATCACTTATGACGTTGCGTCGCTCTTCAAGGACGCGTTCATAAGCTGGGACGAAGAACGCGTGCTTGACTGGACCGCGCGTTATTGGGAAAAAGCCAAGCGCGCCGGCTTGCCCGTCGCGGCCGACTTTGGCGAGTTTTACCGCGCTTTCGAATGGATGGGCCTGCAGCGCCATCTCAAGGTGCTGGGTATATTCGCACGCCTCAATTATCGCGACGGCAAAGCCGGTTATCTCGCGGACACGCCGCGTTTCGTCGGCTACGTGCGCGCGGTCGCGTTGCGTTACGGCGCGTTGAAGCCGCTGCTCACGCTGCTGGACGAGGTCGAAGGCCGAGCTGCGGCGGGCGCCGGCGAACCATCTTGAATGCGCCGGCGTCAGTCGATGGCCACAGGCCGCCGCGTGCGGGACCAGGGCCGGCATGAAAGCCATGATACTGGCCGCCGGTCGCGGCGAACGCATGCGTCCGCTTACCGACCAGGTGCCGAAGGCCCTGCTCGCGGTGGGCGGCAAACCGTTGATCGTCCGCCACCTCGAGAAACTTGCCGCCGCCGGTTTCCGTGACATCGTTATCAATCACGCGCATCTCGGCGCATTGATCGAAGAAGCGCTCGGCGATGGCCGTCGCTTTGGCGTCGCTATCGCTTATTCGCGGGAATCGTCGGCGCTGGAGACCGCGGGTGGCATTGCATACGCGCTGCCGCTGCTGGGCGACGCGCCGTTCGCGGTGGTGAATGCGGACGTTTTCAGCGACTTCGACTATACGCAGCTGCTAGGCGCGGGCAGCCGCCTGCGGCAGCAGGAACTTCTTGCGCATCTGGTGCTGGTCGCCAATCCCGCCCATCATCCGGCAGGCGACTTCGCGCTGCGCGCGGAACGCGTGACGGGTGAGGGCGACCGCTACACGTTCAGCGGCATCGCTGCATACAGCCCCGCGCTGTTCGGTGGCATTTCGCGCGGCGCCACGGCAAAACTCGCGCCGCTGCTGCGCGAACAGATCGCCGCGCAGCGCGTCAGCGGCGAATTTTATGCGGGATGCTGGCGCGACATCGGCACGCCCGCGCGTCTGGCCGCGATCGAGAGCGAACTCGCGGCGCGTTAACCAGTGACGCGGCACGTGCGGCGTATAATTCACGCATGAGCGAGTCGCCCACCACTACGGATTTTGCCGCCGGCTATGCCAAGCGGCGCGCGCGTCTGGCCGCGAGCATCACGCGCGGGATTGCGATCGTGCCGACGGCGCCGGAGCGGCAGCGCAACCGCGATTCGTTTTACCCTTATCGCTACGACAGCTATTTTTACTACCTGACCGGTTTCGTGGAACCCGCAGCGGTGCTGGTGGTGATTGCCGGCGACCACCCGAAGAGCGTGCTGTTTTGCCGCGACAAGGACAAGGAGCGCGAGATCTGGGACGGTTTCCGCTACGGCCCCGACGCGGCGCGCGTAACCTTCGGTTTCGACGAGTGCTACAAGATCAGCGAACTCGACGAACGGATGACCGCGCTGCTCGCCGATCAACCCCAGATTTGCTGCCATCTGGGCAGCGACGATGCATGGGACGCGCGGGTATTGGGATGGCTCAACGCTGTACGCGCCCAGGTTCGCAATGGCGTTACCGCGCCCGCGGCGATCACCGACGTGCGCACCGTGCTCGACGAGATGCGGCTCATCAAGGATGCGCGCGAACTCGCCACCATGCGCTGCGCCGCGCAGATTTCCACCGCCGCGCATCAGCGCGCGATGCGCGCGACCGCGCCCGGCCGCGCCGAGTACGAAATCGAAGCGGAGCTTCTGCATGAATTCCGGCGCGGCGGCGCGCAGGCACCGGCCTATACATCGATCGTTGCCGGCGGCGCAAATGCCTGCGTGCTGCATTATGTGCAGAACGACGCGGCGCTCAATGCGGGCGAACTGCTGCTGATCGACGCCGGTTGCGAGCTCGACGGCTATGCGTCCGATATCACACGCACGTTTCCCGTCAGCGGCACCTTCAGCGCGGCGCAACGCGATGTCTATCAACTGGTGCTCGCCGCGCAGGCGGCAGCCATTGCGGAAGTTGCGCCGGGCGCCGCGTGGAACGCACCGCACGATGCCGCTGTGCGCGCGCTCGCGCGGGGATTCATCGACCTCGGCCTGTGCCGCGGCAGTGTCGACGGCGTGCTTGAGAGCGGCACTTACAAGCAGTTCTACATGCATCGCACCGGCCACTGGCTCGGACTCGACGTGCATGACGTCGGCGACTACAAGCGCGACGGCGCGTGGCGCAAGCTCGAACCCGGCATGGTACTTACCGTCGAGCCGGGTTGTTACATCCGGGCCGGCGATGGCATACCGGCGCATTACGCCGACATCGGCATCCGCATCGAGGACGACGTGGCCGTCACTGCGGCAGGCTATGAAGTACTGACGCAGGCGGCGCCGAAAAACGTCGCCGACATCGAAGCGTTGATGCATAAATAAGTGCGCAACCGAGAACGGAGCTGCGCCCGAAGCGGACGGTGACGAAGCCGGGATGCATGGCTGAAAATTACGACATTGTCATTGGGGGCGGCGGTCCGGTCGGCAGTGCGCTCGCGCTCGGATTGCGTGACGGACGTCATCGCGTTGCGGTGCTCGAGGCGCGGCCGCGTGACGCCGGCGGCGCCACCGGCGACGCGCGGATGATTGCCTTGTCGCATGGCAGCCGTCTAATCCTCGAGCGACTGGGCGCGTGGCAGTCGCTGACGGGCATTACGCCGATTCACTCGATCACCGTTACGCAGCAACGGCGGTTCGGCCGCGTCGAATTGAGCGCCGCCGATGCCGGCGTGCCGGCATTGGGCTATGTCGCCGGCTACGGGGCGTTGCAGCGCGCACTCTCCGCTGCATTGACTGCCGGCGCGGTCGATATATTGGCGGGCTGCACGGTGCGTGAGTACACCGGCGATGCCCATCACGCCAGCGTAACCGCTGAGTGCGGCGGCGCGCCGCGGCATTTCGACGCGCGCCTTGCGGTGCTGGCCGATGGCGCGGCAGGGCCGCAAGTAGCGCACGTCGAGGAGCGCGACTATCGGCAGTCTGCTTTGGTCTGCGACGTGATCAGCGAAGCGCTGCATCAAAATCGTGCTTTCGAGCGTTTTACGCCCCATGGTCCCCTTGCGTTATTGCCGGCGCATCGCGGCTGGTCGCTGGTGTGGACGATGAGGCCCGAGCGCGCGCGCGAAGTTGCGGCGCTCGACGATGCGCATTTCTGCGCCGAATTGCGCGGCGCATTCGGCGGGCAGCTTGGCGCTTTCAGCGCGCCGGGCGCGCGCCAGGTATTTCCGCTCAAACTCAAATACGCGCGGCGGCCCATTGCACCGCGCGTGATGCTCGTCGGCAATGCGGCACAGTCCTTGCATCCGGTGGCAGGCCAGGGCTTTAACCTGGGATTGCGCGACGCGTGGGAATTGGCGAGCGCAGTGGGCGATGCAATAGACCCTGGAGCGACGGCGACGTTGAATGCTTATTTCTCAGAACGGCGTTTGGATCGAACCGCGACCATTTTATTCACTGATACGCTGATCCGGTTGTTTTCCAACGACATCCCGCTCGCCGACCGCATGAGTGGGGCAGTTTTCGCCCTGCTCAACAGCGCGCCGCCGGTGAAAAATTTTCTGGTGCGCCGCATGATGTTCGGCACGCGCGGCTGAGAGAAAAAAATTTTCATGCGCCGCTTTTATTGCCGCGGTTACGCGATTACAATTACGCCCTTTCCCCGCATTTCCGCAGCGATAAAAAATAAGCTTACAACATGCGCGTCGGTCCTTTTCAACTGAAGAATAATCTGGTCGTCGCGCCGATGGCGGGCGTCACCGACCGGCCGTTTCGCCAGTTGTGCAAGCAGATGGGCGCGGGCATGGCGGTGTCGGAGATGGTGGCGAGCAACTCATTATTGTGGGGCAGCGAGAAAACGCGCCGCCGCGCCAACCACGACGGCGAAGTCGACCCGATCTCGGTGCAGATCGCAGGCGCCGATCCGGCCATGATGGCGGAAGCCGCCCAGTACAACGTCGATCAGGGCGCGCAGATCATCGATATCAACATGGGATGTCCCGCCAAGAAAGTATGCAACGTGATGGCGGGCTCGGCGCTGTTGCAGAACGAGCCCCTCGTCAAGCGTATCGTCGAAGCGGTCGTGCGTGCAGTAAACGTGCCGGTCACGCTCAAGATCCGCACGGGCTGGGACCGCGGCAACCGCAATGCGGTGACGGTTGCGCGGCTCGCCGAGGATGCGGGCATACAGCTGCTCGCAGTACACGGGCGCACGCGCGCCTGCGCGTATACGGGCGATGCCGAATACGACACGATCGCGGCCGTCAAAGCCGCCGTGAAAATTCCGGTGATAGCCAACGGTGATATAACCACGCCGGAAAAAGCGCGTCACGTGCTCGCGTATACGGGCGCCGATGCGGTCATGATCGGCCGCGCCGCGCAGGGGCGGCCGTGGATATTCCGCGAGATCGCGCATTTTCTCGCGACCGGCGCGCATCTGCCGCCGCCGGAAGTCGCCGAGATTCATCGCGTGCTTGTCGCGCATCTGCACGACCTCTACGCGTTCTACGGCGATTACACCGGAGTGCGCATGGCGCGTAAGCACATCTCCTGGTACACGAAGGGACTCGCCGGCTCCGCGGCATTCCGTCACGCGATGAACCAACTGCAGACCTGCGCCGAACAGCTCACCGCGGTTAATGAATTTTTTGGGGAACTGGCAAGCAACAGCCAGCGGCTTATCTATGTTGAGGAACTCGCGGCATGATGATGAACGAAAATGAAATGGCCCGCTTCGTGCGCAAGGCCATCGACGGTTACTTCAAGGATCTGGATGGGGAGAAGGCGCGCGGCGTTTATGACATGGTGATCAACAGTGTCGAAAAGCCGCTGCTCGAATCGGTGCTCACTAAATTGCGCGGCAACCAGTCGCATGCGGCGCAGGTGCTGGGCATCAACCGCAATACGCTGCGCAAGAAAATGAAAGCACACGGCATCAAGGGCTAGGATTGAGGAACGAGGATTGAGGAGTCGGGTTTCTCAATCCTCGCGGCTCAAGCCTCGATCCTGCTTCTCATGTCCGTCATCCAGACCGCGCTGCTCAGCGTTTCAGACAAGACCGGCGTGGTTGAATTCGCGCGCGGCCTGGCTGGTTTCGGCATCAGGCTGCTGTCCACCGGCGGCACCGCCAAGCTGTTGCGCGACAACGGCATCAGCGTGACCGAGGTGTCCGACCATACGGGCTTTCCCGAAATGCTCGATGGGCGGGTCAAGACGCTGCATCCGAAAATTCATGGCGGCATACTCGCGCGGCGCGATCTGCCCGCCCACGTCAGCGCAATCGAGGACGCCGGTATCGCCGGTATCGATCTCGTGGCGGTCAACCTTTATCCGTTCAGCCAGACGGTCGCGCGCGCCGGCTGCACGCTCGACGAGGCGATTGAAAACATCGACATCGGCGGACCGGCGATGGTGCGCAGCGCGGCCAAGAATCACGCGCACGTCGCGGTAGTGACCGATCCCGCCGACTATGCGCCGCTGCTGGCGGAAATGCGCACGGCCAACGGAGCCGTGGGACGGACGATGCGTTTCAAACTCGCGCAGAAGGCTTTTTCACATACCGCCGCGTACGATGGCGCGATCAGTAACTACCTGACTGCACTGGGCAGCGACGGCGTGCGCGCCGCTTTCCCGCAGCGCCTGAACCTGAATTTCGCGCTGACGCAACCGTTGCGCTACGGCGAGAACCCGCACCAGAACGCGGCGTTCTACCGCGACCTCGAGGCCGCCCCCGGCAGTCTTGCTCGCTACACGCAACTGCAGGGCAAGGAACTGTCGTACAACAACATAGCCGATGCGGACGCGGCGTGGGAATGCGTAAAAACTTTTACGGCGCCCGCCTGCGTGATCATCAAGCACGCGAATCCCTGCGGTGTCGCGGTCGCCACCAGTTCACTTGACGCCTATCGGCTGGCGTTCGCCACTGATCCGACCTCGGCCTTTGGCGGCATCATCGCGTTTAACCACGAACTCGATGCGCCGACTGCGGCGGCAGTGGCCGAGCAGTTCGTCGAGGTGCTGATCGCGCCGAAAATTGCAGCGGACGCGCGCGCGACGCTCGCCAGGAAAGAAAACGTGCGCGTGCTGGAAGTACCGCTGGCGGCCGGCGCCAACGAATTCGAGATGAAGCGCGTAGGCGGCGGACTGCTGGTGCAGACGCCGGACAATTTCAACATCAGCGCCGCGGACCTCAAGGTCGTGACCAAGGTGCAGCCGACGTCGCAGCAGCAGGAAGACCTGCTGTTCGCGTGGCGCGTTGCCAAGTTCGTGAAATCCAATGCGATCGTGTTTTGCGGCAAAGGCCGTACGCTCGGCGTCGGCGCCGGCCAGATGAGCCGCGTCGATTCCGCGCGCATTGCCGTCATCAAGGCGCAAAACGCCGGTCTTGCGCTGGCCGGCTCGGTCGTGGCATCGGATGCCTTTTTTCCGTTCCGCGATGGGCTCGATGTGGTCGCGGCAGCGGGCGCGATCGCAGTCATCCAGCCCGGCGGCAGCCTGCGCGACGAAGAAGTCGTCGCCGCCGCCGACGCGCGCGGCATTGCGATGGTGTTCACCGGCCATCGCCATTTCCGGCACTGACGCGCCGGGTCCGGGCGATTCGATGAAGCTACTCGTAGTCGGCGGCGGCGGACGCGAACACGCGTTGGCGTGGAAGCTCGCGCGCTCGCCGCGCGTCTCCAAAGTGTTCGTCGCACCCGGCAACGCGGGCACCGCGCTCGAGGACGGCGTCGAGAACATCGATATCACGGATCACGCGAAGCTCATCAGGTTCGCGCGCTCAGAACAGATCGCGCTGACCGTGGTCGGGCCCGAGGCGCCGCTGGCGGCCGGCATCGTCGACGCGTTCCAGGCGGAGGGAATGCGCATTTTCGGGCCAACGCAACGCGCCGCGCAACTCGAGAGCTCCAAGGATTTTGCGAAGGCGTTCATGCAGCGCCATCGCATTCCGACCGCCGCGTACCAAACCTTCACCGACGCGCAGGCCGCGCACCAGTATCTCGACTCGCGCGGCGCGCCTATCGTCATCAAGGCCGACGGCCTCGCGGCGGGCAAGGGCGTCGTCGTCGCCGCCGACGTGAAAGAGGCGCATGCGGCCGTCGACATGATGTTGGTCGACAACAAAATGGGCGCCGCGGGCAGCCGTGTCGTGATCGAAGATTTCCTGGACGGCGAGGAGGCGAGTTTCATCGTCATGGTCGACGGCCGCCACGCGCTGGCGCTGGCCTCGAGCCAGGACCACAAGCGTTTGCAGGACGGCGACGTCGGCCCCAACACCGGCGGCATGGGCGCCTACTCACCGGCGCCGGTGGTTACGCCGAGCGTGCACGCGAAAGTCATGCGCGAAGTCATCAAGCCTGCCATCGCCGGCATGGCGCAGGACGGCATGCCGTTTGTCGGTTTCCTGTATGCGGGCCTCATGATCGACAGTAATGAGCAGGTGCATGTGGTCGAATTCAACTGCCGGCTCGGCGATCCGGAAACCCAACCCATCATCCTGCGCCTGAAAAGCGATCTGGTGACGCTGCTCGATCACGCGCTAGCGGGCTCGCTCGACAAGATCGAAGCCGAGTGGGATACGCGCGCAGCGCTCGGCGTCGTGCTCGCCGCGCACGGCTATCCGGACGCGCCACGCAAAGGCGACGCAATCACGGGCTTGCCCGTGGCGGGCGACGACTATCACGTGTTTCACTCAGGCACGGCACTCGAAGGGGAAGCGGTGGTCGCCTGCGGCGGCCGCGTGCTATGCGTAACCGCGCTTGGACACAACGTCAAGACCGCGCAGCGGCGCGCGTACGAAGTCGCCGCACCGGTAAGCTTCGACGGCATGCAAATGCGGCGCGATATTGGCCATCGTGCAATACAGAGTAAGCAGCGCTGAGTGCGCGCGGCTGGCGGGTTGAAGAAAAACATCAATTGACGCCATGTCCGCAGCTCCGGCACGCATAGACATCGAGGCGGTTAAAAGGTACCTGACCGGTTTGCAGAGTGATATCGTCACACGGCTCGCCGCCGTGGACGGCAAGCCTTTCCGCACCGACGAATGGCAGCGTCCCGAAGGTGGCGGCGGTGTCAGTTGCGTGATCGAAGACGGCGGCGTATTCGAACGCGGTGGCGTCAACTTCTCGCACGTGACCGGCAAGACGCTGCCGCCGTCGGCGACGGCAGCGCGTCCCGAGCTTGCAGGACGGCATTGGGACGCGCTTGGCGTTTCCGTCGTGCTGCATCCGCGCAATCCCTATGCGCCGACCGTGCATATGAACGTGCGGTTTTTTGCCGCGCATGCGCCGTCGCCCGCGCCTGAGCCCGCATGGTGGTTCGGCGGCGGCATGGATTTGACGCCGTACTACGGATTTGCCGACGATGCCGTGCATTTTCACGGCAGCTGCCGCGACGCGCTCGCGCCTTTCGGCACAGGTCGTCATGCACGCTACAAAAAGTGGTGCGACGACTATTTCTATCTCAAGCACCGGCAGGAGCCGCGCGGCATCGGCGGAATTTTCTTCGACGACCTGCGCACGCCTGATTTTCCAACGTGCTTCAGATTGCAACAAAGTGTCGGCAACAATTTTATCAATGCCTACCTGCCAATCCTTGAGCGGCGCAACGACCTGCCGTACGGCGAACACGAGCGCGACTGGCAGGCCTACCGCCGCGGCCGCTACGTTGAATTCAATCTGGTGTGGGACCGCGGCACGCTGTTCGGCCTGCAATCGGGCGGCCGCACCGAATCCATCCTGATGTCGCTGCCACCGCGCGCTATCGCTCCATTTACTCCGCGTTAAGCCTTGCTTGCTTCACGCAAAGTAAACATCTCAGTGCGCCTCGTCCCAGTTGGCGCCCACGCCTACGTCGACTTCCAGCGGCACCGCAAGTTGCGCGGCGGCGCTCATGCGTTCTTTCAGGCCCGCGCCGATCTCCTCGATCCGGTCTTCACGTACTTCGAGGACGAGCTCGTCGTGGACCTGCAGGATCATCCTTGCACTTTCTTTGTGAAGCGTTCGTAACCATGCGTCGACGGTGAGCATCGCGCGCTTGATGACGTCTGCCGCGGTGCCCTGCATCGGCGCGTTGATCGCGGCGCGCTCCGCACCCGTGCGCGTGGCGTGGTTGCGCGCGGCGATGTCTGGCAGGAACAGGCGGCGACCGAAGACGGTCTCGACGTAGCCGTCGCGACGCGCGCTTTCGCGGGTGCGCTGCATGAAGTCGCGCACGCCGGCGAAGCGCGAGAAGTACAGGTCCATGTATTCCTGCGCCTCGCCGCGGCCGATGTCGAGGCGGATCGCGAGGCCGTGCGCGCCCATGCCGTACATCAGGCCGAAGTTGATCGCCTTCGCGGCACGGCGATGATTGGCGTCGACCGACTCCAGCGCGACGCCGAACACTTCCGAGGCGGTCGCCGAATGGATGTCGCGGCCCTCGCGGAATGCGCGCAGCAACGCGGGATCCTGCGACAGGTGCGCCATGATGCGCAGCTCGATCTGCGAGTAGTCGGCAGCGAGGATCACGGAACCGGGCGGCGCGACGAAGGCCTGCCGGATGCGGCGCCCGTCCTCCGAGCGGATCGGGATGTTCTGCAGGTTCGGATCCGAGGACGACAAACGCCCCGTGCCCGCCACGGCCTGGTGGAACGAGGTGTGCACGCGCCCGGTGCGCGGGTTGATCTGTACGGGCAGCTTCTCGGTGTAGGTCCCGACGAGCTTGGCGAGCATGCGGTAGTCGAGCACCAGCCGCGGCATCTCGTGCTCGGTGGCGAGCTCCTCGATCGCGTCCTCCGCGGTCGAAGGCTGGCCGGTCGGGGTGCGGCTCGTGATCGGCAGGCCGAGCTCCTGGAACAGCACCTGCTGCAGCTGCTTCGGCGAATCGAGGCTGAAGCTGTGACCCACGATGGTGTAGGCGCGCTGGGTGATCTCGTGCATGCGCGTGCGCATCGCCGAGCTCTGCCGCTTGAGCACCCCCGCGTCGATCAGTACGCCGGCCTGTTCCATGCGCGCGAGCACCGGCACCAGCGGCATCTCCATCGCGTCGTACACCGCGAGCATGCCGGGCTCGCGCTGCAGGCGCGGGTACAGCGCGTGGTGCAGCCGCAGCGTGACGTCGGCGTCCTCGGCCGCGTACGCGCAGGCCTGCTCGAGCGCGACCTGCGCGAA
>JBDSSV010000165.1:0-4883 GCA_039928535.1 Burkholderiales bacterium | reverse complement strand
GACGACGATATTCGCAACGGTCCAGCGTTGCAGGCTGGCCGCGAAATCGAAACCACGATCTGCGGTCAGCGCCGTTTCCAGTGCGGGACCGAGCACATTGCCCGTCTTGATCGCGTCGAGAAAAGCCGCCTCGCCCTGCGTAAGGCTGGCCACCGCCGCGCGAAAATGCGAGCGGTAGACGATGATGTGCCCGCGGGCGCAGTCGAAATCAACGGTCATCTCGCCGCGATAGTCTTCCTGATGCACTTCCCAGATGCGAAAGAGCGGGAAAGCCGAAGCCATGGTTGAAACCGCGGCGTCCAGCGTCACGACGAGCCGCGGGTAGGCACTCTCGTCGATCGCTGGGAGTTTATCGACCGCGAGCGGCGCATGATCGGCCGCATAGTGCGCCTGATGCGCGCGCCATTCCATGCGCGCTACATCGGCAAGATAAGGCAGCGATTGCGCGGGCTGGAAGGTCGCGACGAACGCGGCGAAGTCGGCGCCGAGTTCATTGAGGTCTCCGCTCAGCGATGGATGGGCGCCACCGTAGGCGCGCGCGAGGGCATCGAAAAATTCCGCGCCCACGAGCTTGGACACGACAGGAAAAGTGGCCGCCAGCGCCAGCGCCGCATTCGCGCTCACATTACCGCGATAAATCGCGAGGCGGTGGTGGGCATGCGCGGGATCGCCGCTGATCAGCGGCAACGCCGCAGCGCCGCGCGCGCCGTCACGCAGCGCGTCGCTGATCAGGCGCTGGGTGGCAGCGAGATCAGGCATGTGCCGGCGCCAGCAGCGTTTCCACCTTGCGCGCTTCGTCGAGCAGCACGTCGAGCTCGGGTATGCGCGTGTCCCACTCGATCAACGTGCGGATGGCGCCGAGCCGTGCATGCGCGGCCTGGTACAGGTCCCAAACCGCATCCGTTACGCGCGAGCCGTGGTCGTCGATGAGACAAAGTTGGGCTTGCGTGTGCCCGGCGAGATGGATCTCTTCGACATGCTGCGCCGGCAAAGCGGCCAGAGCAGCGGCCGCATCGAAACCGTGATTGACGGCATTCACATAGAGATTATTGATATCGAGCAGAATGCCGCAGCCGCTGCGCCGCGCGACTTCGGCGACAAACTCGAGTTCGGGAATTGCCGATTCGCGATATTGCAGGTAACTCGAAACGTTTTCGACCAGTATCCTGCGTCCGAGGCGGGTTTGCACCTGATCGACCCGCGCGACCATCAGCGCGAGAGCTTCTTCGGTATAGGGCAACGGCAAGAGGTCGTTGAAATGGCGTTCGCCGTACGCGCCCCAGCACAAATGCTCGGACACCAGCAGCGGTTCGACGCGGGCCACGAGCCGCTGCAGTTTGGCCAGATGCAGTTCGCGCAAGCCGTCGGCGGAACCGAGCGACAGGCCGACGCCGTGCAGGCTCAGCGGGTAATTGCGCCTCACGTGCTCGAGCACGTGCAGGTCGTAGCCGCCGGCGCCGAAATAATTCTCGCTGTGCACCTCGAGCCAACCGATGCGCGGGCTGCCTTCGATGAACTGGCGGTAGTGCGCGGCGCGCAGGCCTATGCCCGCGAGCGATTGCATGGTGTCAGATTGATGCATGGTGTCCGGTAGTCGTATGGCAGGGCGCGGGCCTTACGCCCGCGCGCTTTGATGCCCACAGTGTAGCGCGCGGACCGCCGCATGAAAAACGCACGGGAGATTGCAGTTACAATGACGGCGATGGATTTCATGCTGTGGATCAAAGTCGTAATACTCGGCGCGGTCGAAGGTCTGACCGAATTCCTGCCGGTCTCAAGCACGGGGCATTTGATCGTGGTCGGCCAGTTGCTCGGCTTCAACGATGAAAAAGGCAAGATATTCGAGATCGTGATCCAGACCGGCGCGATGCTGGCCATCGTGTGGGAATATCGCGCGCGGTTCGCGCAGCTCGTTACCGGGCTCACTCACGATCGCAAGGCGCAGCGTTTCGCGCTCAATCTCGCGATTGCATTTCTGCCCGCGGCCGTGCTCGGCCTCGCGTTCGGCAAATACATCAAGGCGGCGCTGTTCAAGCCGGTGCCGGTAGCGATCGCTTTCATCGTCGGCGGCCTGATCATATTGTGGGCCGAGCGGCGGGCGCATGTGGTTCGCGTGCACACGGTCGACGATATGTCGTGGGTGGACGCATTGAAAGTCGGCTGTGCCCAGGCGTTCGCGCTGATCCCGGGAACATCCCGCTCGGGCGCCACCATCATCGGCGGCCTGCTGTTCGGCCTGTCACGGCGCGCCGCCACGGAGTTTTCGTTTTTTTTGGCGGTGCCGACGCTGATCGCCGCCGGCGCTTACGATTTATTTAAAAATCGCGCGCTGTTCGACGCCGGCGATATCGGCGTGTTTGCGGTGGGCATGGCCGTATCGTTTGCCACCGCGTTTTTATGCGTGCGCTGGTTATTGCGCTACATCGCGAATCACGATTTCACACCGTTCGCGTGGTATCGCATCGCGTTCGGATTGCTGGTGCTCGCTACCGGCTACTTCGGTGTCGTGACGTGGGCGGCGTGACGAGGAGGTGATGGGTGATTGGGTGATGAGAGACCGACTGCCTACTGCCTACTGCCCATCACAGAACTCAATCAGCTCTGCGTCCACGGCAGTCCCTGGGCGCGCCAGCCACCAACGGTGTTGCGATGTCCGCTGCCGTCGCGGTCGCCTTCAAAACCCTGCAGTATGTTGTAAGCATCGCGATAGCCCGCCTGCATCGCCGCCAGCGCCGTTTCGTGCGAGCGTCCGCCGCTGCGGCAGAGGAACAACACAGTCGCGTCCTGCGGCACTTTTTGCGTGAGTTGCTCCATGAATTTCGGGTTGGGCTGCATGCCGGGATAAACTTTCCACTCGATTTCGACGGCGCCGGGCACGCGGCCGACGAAGTCGAGTTCCGCGCGGCTGCGCACGTCCACGAGTTTGGCGCCCGGTTGTTGCTGCAACAGGGATTGTGCCTCGGCCGGCAGCAACGCGCCTTCATAAGGCAGTCCCATTTCGCGCGCCCGTGCGCGCGCCCCCTTCAGAATTTCATCGATTCCGGCCATGTGAGTTCCCGCTCCTGGTATTAAAAGCAAAATTCTACGCCCATGCCGCGACGAATCCTTAGCACTATTAAGGGGCAATTCGCGCGCATGTGCACAAAATCGGTGCGATTGCGCTTCCCGTGCCACCCAAATCCACTTATGGCACAATGCTTTCCCCGGTTTTAGGCATGGCATATTTCGTGCTGAACCAAGCAATCCGGAATTGTCCGTTTTTGATAAACATGCACTCGTAAGGGAGAACACCATGGCGGTAGCCGATGTAATGAAGATGGTCAAAGACAACGAAGTGAAGTTTGTCGATTTCAGGTTTACCGACACGCGCGGCAAAGAGCAGCACGTGTCGGTGCCCGTCAAGGCGTTTAACGACGAGAAGTTCACTGAAGGCCATGCGTTCGACGGCTCGTCGATTGCGGGATGGAAAGGCATCGAAGCCTCCGACATGCTGTTGATGCCAGACCCGGATTCGGCACGCATGGATCCCTTTACGGACGAACCGGTACTCAATATTTCCTGCGACGTGATTGAACCGTCCGATGGCAAGGGATATGACCGCGATCCGCGCTCGATTGCCAAGCGCGGCGAGGCGTACTTGAAATCCTCAGGGCTGGGCGACACCGCGTACTTCGGTCCGGAGCCTGAATTCTTTATTTTCGATTCGGTCACCTGGAACGTCGATATGTCCGGCTCCTCGGTCAAGATCAAGTCGGAAGAAGCGCCGTGGAGTTCGGGTGAAGAGATCGAAGGCGGCAACATGGGACACCGTCCGCCGGTCAAAGGTGGTTACTTTCCGGTGGGACCGGTCGACTCGCTGCAGGACATCCGCAACGCAATGTGCATCGCGCTCGAGCAGCAGGGTGTTGAAGTCGAAGTGCATCACCATGAAGTCGCGGCGCCCGGCCAATGCGAAATCGGCACCAAGTTCGAAAAACTCGTGAAGCGCGCCGACTGGAACCAAATCCTCAAGTACACGGTGCAGATGGTTGCGTCATCCTACGGCAAGACCGCCACCTTCATGCCGAAGCCAGTGGTCGGCGACAACGGCTCGGGCATGCATGTGCACCAGTCGATCTGGAAAGGCGGCCAGAACCTGTTTGCCGGCAACGGTTACGCCGGCCTGTCCGAGTTCGCGCTGTTTTACATCGGCGGCATTATCAAGCACGCCAAGGCGCTCAACGCGATCACCAATCCCGGGACCAATTCATACAAGCGTCTGGTCCCCGGCTTCGAAGCGCCGATCAATCTTGCATACTCGGCGCGCAATCGCTCGGCAGCGTGCCGCATTCCGCATGTGCCCAACCCGAAAGGCCGCCGCGTTGAAATACGCTTCCCCGATCCGACGGCGAATCCGTATCTCGCATTTACCGCGATGATGATGGCGGGCCTCGACGGCGTGCAGAACAAGATTCATCCCGGCGATCCGATCGACAAGAATCTGTACGACTTGCCGCCGTCGCAGGCGAAGAAAGTGCCGAATGTCTGCTCGTCGCTCGATATGGCGCTCGAGCATCTCGACAAAGACCGCGGGTTCCTGACTGCGGGCGGCGTGTTCTCAGACGACATGCTCGATGCGTACATCGCGCTCAAGATGGAAGAAGTCACGCGCTTCCGCATGACCACCCACCCGGTCGAGTTCGATATGTACTACAGCCTGTAATTGACTGGCGGCACCTCAACGCAACAGGGCGGGATTCCCGCCCTGTTGGCATTTTCAGGCGCCAGTGTGAGTGGCATTACATTGTAAGTTTTTCTTTTCTGACATAGACTTATCGCGACCACTGGAATTCGCGGCGTCAACCGCGCCAGGTACCACCCGTTGGAGTTAGGGGCTACCCGAG
>JBDSSV010000164.1:0-10597 GCA_039928535.1 Burkholderiales bacterium | reverse complement strand
CCGCAGCCGGCGGCAAGCGACGAGCCGCGCCTGCAAGCGGTCGAGCAGTGGCTGCCCGACGATGGCGGCGCGACGCGGCACGTTGCGCGCGATACCGCGGCGCTCGCCACCATCGTCTACACGTCGGGCACCACAGGACGGCCCAAAGGCGTCATGCTGAGCCATCGAAATATCCTCACCAACGCCGAAGCCTGTCTTGCCATCGTGCCGGTGACGTCGCACGACGTACTGTTGTCGTTCCTGCCGTTATCGCATACGTTCGAGCGGACTTGCGGCTATTACCTGACGGTGATGTGCGGCGCGACCACGGTCTATTCGCGCTCGGTGCAGCAGCTGGGCGAGGACCTGCAGACGGTACGCCCGACGATGCTTATTTCGGTCCCGCGCATCTACGAACGCATCTATACGGCGATCAAGGCCAAGCTCGACGATGGTCCGGCGTTGCGCAAGAAATTGTTCATGCTCGCGGTGGATGTTGGCTGGGCGCGCTTCGAGCATGCGCAAGGGCGCGGCAGCTGGAAGCCGGGGTTTCTACTATGGCCCGCGCTCAACCTGCTGGTCGCGGGCAAGATCATGGCGCGCCTCGGCGGCCGCCTGAAAACCGCATTCGCCGGCGGCGCCGCGTTGTCGCCGGATATTTCGCGCGTGTTCATCGGGCTCGGTCTGCCGGTGATCCAGGGTTACGGCCTGACCGAGACCAGTCCGGTCGCATGCGCGAACAGTCCCGCCGATAATCTGCCGGCCAGCGTCGGCAAGGCCGTGCCCGGCGTCAGCGTCAAGATCGGCGACAAGAACGCGCTGATGATTAAAGGCCCGAACGTCATGCTCGGCTACTGGAACAACGCGGAAGCGACGCGCGCGATGATAGGTGCCGATGGCTGGCTGAACTCGGGCGATACCGCGCGCATCGATGCTGCCGGCCACGTGTTCATCACCGGCCGGCTCAAGGAAATCATCGTCATGTCGAACGGCGAGAAAATCCCGCCGGTCGATATCGAAGCCGCGATCACGCGCGATATGTTGTTCGAGCAGGTGATGCTGATAGGCGAAGGCAAGCCGTACTTGAGCGTGCTGACGACTTTGCAGCAGGACCAGTGGAAGAAGCTCGCCGCGGACAAAGGCTATGCGGCGGACGCGACCGCGTTACGCGATCCGGAGGTCGAAAAATTGCTGCTCGCGAGGCTGGGCGCGCAGATGAAAGCGTTCCCCGGCTATGCGCAAGTCCGCCGTATTACCGCCACGCTGGAGCCGTGGACGGTGGAGAACGGCCTGCTGACGCCGACGCTCAAGCTGCGCCGCAGCCGTGTGATGGAAAAATTCCAGTCCGAGCTCGACCAGATGTACTCGGGGCACTGAGATTTGGTGATGGGCGATGGGGAATAGTTGATGGGTAAGAGGTGATGAGCGATGGGCAAATGGCGGCCAGGTAACCATTGTGAGCAGTGAAACCGTCGCACTGCCGGCGGGCAAGGACCCGACGCTGCGCGTCGTGCCGATGCCGGCGGATGCGAATTCGAGCGGTGACATATTCGGCGGCTGGGTAATGTCGCAGGTCGACATCGCAGGCAGCATCCCGGCGATCCGGCTGGCGCGCGGACGCGTGGCGACCGTCGCCGTCAATTCGTTTGTGTTCAGGCAGCCAGTCATGGTCGGGGACGTGGTGAGCTTCTATGCCGAAGTCATAAAAGTCGGGCGGACATCGATCACGGTCAGCGTCGAGGTCTATGCCCAGCGGCGCCCGGAGAAGGAAGAGACCGTCAAAGTGACCGAAGCGACCCTCACCTACGTCGCGGTGGACGATCAGCGCCGCCCACGTGTTGTATCCGTGCAACAGTAGCCGCAAATCCGTTGTAAAAGAGGGTGGGATGAGTAACATGGCAGCCAGGACCTTCCCTGCGCAAGACGGGGCGATCTAGCCGGCATATCTAACCTAGGAGGATAGTCGTGAAAACATCCAACCGTATCATGCGGGGCTGCGTCGCCGCCGCTTTAGCGACGTTTGCGGGAACTGCAATTGGCGCCGGACTGGCAATAGGCACGCAAAGCGGCAGCGGAACCGGCAACGCGTTTGCCGGGGGCGCCGCGTCAGCCGAGGACGCGAGCACGGTGTGGTTCAACCCCGCCGGAATGACAGCGCTGCCGAAAGGCGTGCAAACCGCTGTTGCCGTCCACTTCATAAAACCATCCTTCAATTTTACCAACACCGGCTCGACCGGCGCGTTTGCCGCGCCCGGATCGGGAGAGGGCGGCGACGGCGGCGACTGGGCAGTGGTCCCGCAGGGATTCGTGACGACCAGCCTGGGTGACAACTGGCGGGTCGGGCTCGCGTTCAACACGCCTTTCGGCTTGCAGACCGAATACGATCCGGGCTGGCGCGGGCGATTCACCGCGCAGAAGTCGGGGCTCAAGACCTACAACCTCAACCTCGGCGTCGCCTACAAGATCAATGACGTGGTATCCATCGGGGGCGGCGCGAGCTATCAGCGGCTCGAGCTCGATTTCAACAGTGCGAGCGCGGCGGGCACCGCCGACATCAAGGCAAGCGATCACAGTACTGGCTTCAACGCCGGTGCGTTGTTCCAGGTCACGCCAGCAACCCGGATCGGACTTGCTTACCGCTCGGCGCTCAACTTTCAGCCGACCGGCAGGGTAAATTTTTCCGGGGCGCCCGGCCTGAACAGCAATCTTACGGCGGGACTGACGGAGCCGGAGACGGCATCAATAAGCGCGTTCAGCGCAGTCACGCCGACGTGGGACGTAATGGCCGACATCACGTGGACGCGCTGGAGCCGGGTGAAGAGCATTGCTTTCATTCGCACCACTCTGGCGCCGGGCGCGGCGGTTTCGGTACTGACTTTCAACTGGCGCGACACGCTGCGCTACTCGGTCGGCGCCAACTACAAAATGAACGACAGCTGGAAGTTCAGAGGCGGCTTGGCGTATGACCAGTCGCCGACAAACGACATCGACCGCACGTCGCGCATACCTGACCAGAATCGCACGTGGCTGGCGTTCGGTGCGAAGTACCGAATCTCGAAAGCGTCGGCGCTCGACTTTGGCTATGCGCATGAGTTCATCAAGACGGCGAGCGTAAACAATGCGGTTGCGCCTTTGCCGGGACGCCTGATCGGGGAGTTTAGCGGCAGCAGCGCCGATATCATCAGCGTTCAATACACCCACTCTTTCTAGCGGTTCAGCACTCATCAGAGACCGCCGGGGCTGCCGACCCCGGCTTTTTTTCGCGGGTCGCGCAGGCGCGGCGTGTTAAAATTCCCGTTCCGCGGGGAGGCAACTCATGCAATCCAGTCAACCGTTTATCGTGCGCAAGGCGGCCGTGCTGGGTGCCGGCGTCATGGGTGCGCAGATCGCCGCGCATCTCGTCAACGCTAACGTCGAAGTGCTGCTGTTCGAATTGCCGGCAAAAGAGGGCGATCCCAACGGCAATGTGCTGAAAGCGATCGACAAACTCAAGAAGCAGGAACCCAGTCCGCTCGCGGTTGCGCGTAACGCCGCGCTGATCCAGCCCGCGAATTACGAGCAGCACCTCGATTTGCTCAAGGGGTGTGATCTTGTGATCGAGGCGATTTCCGAGCGCATGGACTGGAAGACCGACCTCTATCGCAAGGTCGCGCCGCATCTCGGCCAGCACGCAATTTTCGCGAGCAACACGTCGGGGCTGTCGATCAATACACTCGCGCAGGCGTTTCCGGAGAACCTGCGCCATCGTTTCTGCGGCGTGCACTTTTTCAACCCGCCGCGCTACATGCACCTGGTCGAGTTGATTGCGTGCGACGGCACCGATCCGGCGCTGCTCGACGATCTCGAGAAGTTCCTGGTGACCACGCTCGGCAAAGGCGTGATCCGCGCGAAAGACACGCCCAACTTCATTGCCAACCGCGTCGGCGTTTTTTCCATGCTGGCGACCATCCACCATGCGCAGCAGTTCGGTCTCGGCTTCGACGTTGTCGACGCATTGACCGGACCGCTGATCGGACGTCCCAAGAGCGCGACGTTTCGCACCGCGGACGTCGTCGGCCTCGACACGTTCGCGCACGTCGTGAAAACGATGGCCGACACGCTGCCCGGCGATCCCTGGCACAAGTATTACGCGATTCCGGAGTGGCTGAAGCAATTGATTGATTCCGGCGCCCTCGGCCAGAAGACGAAGCGCGGCGTTTATCAGAAAGTCGGCAAGGACATCCAGGTGCTCGACGTGGCGTCCGGCAGTTACCGCGTGGCGGGCGCCAAAGCCGACGAAGAAGTCGTCGAAATACTCAAGAACAAGAATCCGGCGGAAAAATTCGCGCAGCTGCATGCGTCGGCGCACCCGCAGGCGCAATTCCTGTGGGCCATCTTCCGCGACACCTTTCAATATTGCGCAGTGCACCTGGCAGCCATCGCTGACAACGCGCGCGATCTTGACCTGGCGATACGCTGGGGCTTCGGCTGGAACCAGGGCCCATTCGAGATCTGGCAGGCAGCGGGCTGGCGAGAGGTCGCGCAATGGATAGACGAGGACATCAAGGCCGGCAAGACGATGACGGCGGCGCCGCTGCCCGCGTGGGTGATTGAGCCGCAGCGCATTGGCGTGCATGCACCCGAAGGCTCGTACTCACCGGTAACGAAGACCAATATCCCGCGCTCGACGCTGCCGGTATACAAGCGCCAGTTATTTCCCGACCGTGTGTTGGGCGAGCAGGTGCAATACGGCCAGACCATATTCGAGACCGACGCGGTGCGGTGTTGGCATACGGGCGACGACATCGCGATCGTCAGCTTCAAGAGCCGCATGCACGCGATCGGCGACGACGTGCTGGACGGCGTACTGCAGGCGATCGATGAGGCTGAGCGCAATTACGCGGCGCTCGTGATCTGGCAGACCGAGCCGCCGTTTTCGGTCGGCGCCAATCTCAAGAAGACGCCGGCCGGCGGCGGCCAGCCGTCTAAGCCGTCCGCTGCCGGTGCGCTCTTCAAGAAATTCAAGCGCGCTGCCGAGTCTGCGGTTTTGAAAGCCGCGCGCACATTGAATGTCGCCGATCAATTGATGGCGGGCAAGCTGGGGGAAGTCGAGCACCTGGTCGAGCAGTTCCAGGTCACGACACAAGCACTCAAGTATTCGATGGTGCCGACGGTCGCTGCAGTCGACGGTTTCGCGTTCGGCGGTGGTTGCGAGTTCGTCATGCACTGTGACCGCGCTGTCGCGACGCTCGAAAGCTACATCGGGCTGGTCGAGGTCGGCGTCGGGCTGCTGCCCGCAGGCGGCGGTTGCAAGGAGTTTGCGTTGCGCGCGGCGCAGGACGCGAAAGGCGGCGATGCATTTGCATTTTTGCGCCGGTATTTCGAGGCGGTCGCGATGGCGCAGGTCGGCCGCAGCGCCGAGCATGCGCGTGAAATCGGTTATCTGCGCGCGACCGACCGCATCGTGATGAACCGTTTTGAATTGCTGGCGATTGCCAAAGCCGAGGCGCGCATGCTCGCCGCAGCCGGCTACCGCCCGCCGCTGAAACCGCGCGACATCCCGGTGCTCGGGCGTTCCGCCGCGGCGACGATCAAGGCGTACATGGCCAACATGCTTGCCGGCAAGTTCATTTCGGAACATGACTATCTCATTGGCAGTAAAATCGCCGACGTGATGTGCGGCGGCGACGTCGACGCGGGCAGCCTGGTCGACGAGCAATGGCTGCTCGACCTCGAGCGCAAGCACTTCATGGAACTGCTCGCGACCGAGAAAACGCAGGCGCGCATCGAGCAGATGCTGAAGACGGGCAAGCCTTTAAGGAACTAAGAGCGTGAGGGGTGAGGGGTGAGGAGTGAGGTGGAAAGCCCTAAGCCTTCCTTCTCTCTCCTCCCGCCTCCCGCCTCTCGCCTCCCGCTGAAGGAGCGAAGCGATGAGTAAACAAATCCAGGATGCCTACATAGTCGCCGCCACCCGCACGCCGGTCGGCAAGGCGCCGCGCGGTATGTTCAAGAACACGCGGCCCGACGACATGCTCGCGCATGTGCTGAAGTCGGTGATCGCTCAATGTCCCGGTATCGATACCAAAATCATCGACGACGTGATCGTCGGCTGCGCCATGCCGGAAGCGGAGCAGGGCATGAACGTCGCGCGCATCGGCCTGCTGCTGGCGGGTTTCCCGAACACGGTATCGGGCATGACGATCAACCGCTTTTGCTCGTCGGGCGTGCAGGCCGTGGCGCTCGCGGCCGACCGCATCCGCCTCGGCGAAGCCGATGTGATGATAGCGGCGGGCACCGAGAGCATGAGCATGGTGCCGATGGGCGGCAACAAGCCGTCGTTCAGCCCGGCGATCTTCGACAAGGACGAGAACATCGCGATCGGATACGGCATGGGCATCACGGCCGAGAACGTCGCTCAGCAGTGGAACATCTCGCGCGAGCAGCAGGATATGTTCGCGGCCGAAAGCCATCGCCGCGCGCTGCGCGCGACCGACGCCGGCGAATTCAGGGATGAGATTTCGGCGTACGACATCGTCGACCGGCAGCCCGACCTGAGTTCGCGCGAGATCGCGGTCAGGCACCACACCCCAACGAACGACGAAGGCCCGCGCCGCGATACGTCGCCCGAAGGCCTGGCGAAATTGCGGTCGGTATTCTCAACCAAGGGCAGCGTGACCGCCGGCAACAGCTCGCAAATGTCCGACGGGGCGGCGGCGGTGGTGCTTATGAGCGCGGCGGCAATGCAGCGCTTCAATCTGTCGCCGCTGGGGCGTTTCATGGGTTACGCGGTGGCCGGCGTGCCGCCGGAAATCATGGGCATAGGTCCGGTCAAGGCGATACCGAAAGTGCTGCAGCAGGTCGGCTTGCGACTCGACGACATCGACTGGATCGAGCTCAACGAGGCGTTCGCCGCGCAGTCGCTCGCGGTCATCAAGGACCTCGGCCTCGATCCCGCGAAGGTCAATCCGCTGGGCGGCGCGATCGCGCTGGGCCATCCACTGGGCGCGACCGGCGCCGTGCGTGCGGCGACGCTCATGCATGGGATGCGGCGGCAGAAGAAGAAATACGGCATGATCTCGATGTGCATAGGCACCGGCATGGGCGCCGCCGGCGTGTTCGAGGCGCTCTGATACACTGCGTCATCTATGCGGAACCCTTCAATGATGAAAATATTTGTCGCCGCCCTGCTGCTGGCCGCGAGCACCGGGTTTTCCGCCGCGCGCGCGGTCGAAATCGAAGGCGTGAAAATCGACGACAAGGTCACGCTGGCGAGCGGCGTGCCTGAGCTCGTGCTAAACGGAGCCGGCATCCGGCACAAGTTCGCGTTTTACAGCGTATATATCGGCAGCCTGTATTTGACGCAGAAGAAAAACGACAACGAAGCGATCTTCGCGGACCCCGGCCCCAAGCGCGTTTCGATGCACATCCTCACGGGCGAAGTCACCGCGCAGGACCTGGTCGCATCGATGAATCACGCGCTCGCGGCGAACCTGTCGCCGTATGAACTGGCGCTCCTCGAAAAAAGAATCCGCGACATGAACAACATGATGAGTACGGTCAAGATACTCAACAAAGGCAGCGTGGTGCATCTCGACTACCTGCCCAACGTGGGCACCCGCGTGATCATCGACGGGCAGGAGCGCATTACCATACCCGGGGAAGATTTTTTCCGCGCCATGCTGCATATCTGGATCGGCAACAAGCCAGTCGACGGTCGCTTGCGCGACGCCATGCTCGGCAAGTCCGGCAAGCTGTTCTAGACCGCACGGGCGCCGGCCCGCGTTGCTTCGTCTGTTGCCCAGCCTGCTAGAATCGCGCCTTTTCGGCATTGATTCGGACGCTCTAAATGAGTCTTTACGCCGCCGCCATTTTCCTCGGCGCATTCCTGCTGTTCCTGGTCCAACCCATCATTGCCAAGCAGATCCTGCCGTGGTTCGGCGGCTCGGCCGCAGTGTGGGCGACCTGCATGGTGTTTTTCCAGATGGTGCTGCTGGTTGGCTATGCGTATGCCGACTTTACGACGCGGCGCCTGACGCCGAAGCGCCAGATGATGCTGCACGTCGCATTGTTGGCCTTGAGCCTGCTCGTGCTGCCGATCACGCCGGACGTATCGTGGAAGCCGCAGGGTGAGGAGAACCCGAGCTGGCGCATCATAGGGCTGCTCACGCTGACCATCGGCCTGCCGTATTTCATCCTGTCGACGACGAGCCCGCTGTTGCAGGCGTGGTTTGCGCGCCGCTTTCACGTAGTGCCGTATCGGCTGTTCGCGTTGTCCAACCTGGCGTCGCTGCTGGCGCTACTCGCTTATCCGGTGATGGTCGAGCCGTGGGTCACGACTTACACGCAGTCCATCGCATGGTCGGTGTGCTACGCACTGTTCGTGTTGCTGTGCGGCTATGCCGCGATTACGAGCGCGCGCGCCGAAACGGTGCCCGCCGCGGTGCCGCCCCTCGCTACGACCGTCGAGCCGCCGCCACAGCCGCTGCGTCAAGTGACGTGGCTGGTGCTGGCGGGGATGGCGTCGTTCCTGCTGCTCGCATTCACCAATCACATCTGCCAGAACGTCGCGTCATTGCCTTTCCTGTGGATACTGCCGCTGTCGCTCTATCTGGCGACGTTCATCCTGTGCTTCGATCACGCGCGCTGGTACCGCCGCAACGTGTTCCTGCTGCTCGCCGCGATCCTGCTGCCCGTCATGGCGTGGTACTCGGATTCGCTCAATCTGAAGCTGGTGGTCCCCATGTACCTGGCGGGGCTGTTCGTGTGCTGCATGTTTTGCCACGGTGAGCTGGTGCTGCTGAAGCCCGCGCCGCGCTATCTGACGCGCTTTTACCTGATGATCTCCCTCGGCGGCGCGCTTGGCGGCCTGCTGGTCGGGCTGGTGGCGCCATACGTCCTGACCGGCTATTTCGAACTCGCCATCGGCTTGATCGCATGCGCGTCGCTGCTGCTCTATCGCACGTTTCACATGGCGTGGTGGGCAATGCTCGTGTCCGCGGGCGTGTTCGCTGCGACAGCCTATGGAGCAGGTAAAGCGGTGGATCATCAAATCGCCAATTCGCGCGTCATGATGCGCAATTTCTACAGCGTGCTGAAGACGCGCGAATCCGCCAGCCCGGTGCCGTTCCGCTCGCTCGTCCACGGCGGCATACTGCACGGCGGCCAATTGCGCGATCCGGCATCCCGCTTGCAGCCGAGCAGCTATTTCGGCACGACCAGCGGCTACGGCCGCATGTTCGCGAGCCTGCCCGATGCACCGCGCAAAGTCGGCGTCATCGGACTGGGCGCGGGGTCCATCATTGCTTACGCGCGCAAAGGCGACACCTTCCGTTTTTACGAGATCAATCCCCAGGTCGTCGATGTCGCCAACCGCGAGTTCACGTTCATGGCCGACAGCCCGGCGAAAATAGAAGTCGTGCTCGGCGACGGCCGCCTTAGCCTCGAGCGCGAAGCGGGCCAGCAATTCGATGTCCTCGCGATGGACGCGTTTTCCGGTGATTCGATCCCCATGCACCTGTTGACGCGCCAGGCGATGGAGATTTACCTGCGGCATCTGAAGCCGGGCGGCGTGCTCGCGTTTCAAGCCACCAATCGCTTCATCAACATAGCGCCTATCGTCGCGAGCCTCGCCGCCGAGTTCGGGCTGTCTGCCGTGCTGATGTCCGATATGGCGCCGGGCGAGGAAGGCGCGGACTATTGGACGGCAGGTACCGATCAGGTACTGGTGACGTCCAATCGCGCGCTGTTCGATGCGGCAGCCATCCACAGTGTGGCAACGGCCATTCCGCTGCCGCCGGGCTTTCGTGTCTGGACTGATGATTTCAACAATTTGTTGCGCGTAATAAAATGAAATCGCGCCGGCACCGCGCCGGATTTTGCACTGCGGCAGCGGCCCGTGCGCGGGTTGCACATTAAATATGCAATCTGTTTAAGGGCGAGGCGCAATCAGCCTGAACGATAAATACACACGAGTTTTGCACAACCTTATCCACAGATTCTGTGGATGCTTTATGGCATTTCGGTGACGGTATTTTCCGCCGCTCATGGCGCGCCGGGCATCGGCGCTTATGATTTTGATTGACAAGCGGATTATTGTTTTCTAGCATCGCCGCTCCGCGCTGTGCGCCAGACGGGATTCGGTGGAGATTTGGCGCGCTGGCGGCGCCTTAGAGGAGGAAATTGCGCAATGCGCGTGCGGGCGATAGCAGCGGGCAGGTTTTTAGCTTGTGCAATGCTGGCGGGGCTGGCATTTACCGTGGCGGCGGCCGCGCCGACGGACCGGTTCGATAACTTTCGCATGCGCGTCGGCGTGCCCACCGAGTTGAAGCAGGTCGCGCCGGACCTGTATTTTCTCTACGACGACCTGTCGTCGAATTCCGCGTTCCTGGTGACCGCAGACGGCGTGCTCGTCATCGATACGCGCCAACACCCGGCCCACGGCCGCGATCTGCTCGAGCGCATTGCGAAGATTACCGACAAGCCGGTCAAATGGGTGATCAACACGCACGCGCACGGCGATCATTACTACGGCAACCCCGCCTTCAAGGCGGCCGGTGCAACCATCATCGCGCATCGAGATGTGGTCGCCGGCATGCAGAAAAACGAGCAACTCGAATTCAAGCGCCGGCTGGCGTTCTTC
>JBDSSV010000163.1:0-3857 GCA_039928535.1 Burkholderiales bacterium | reverse complement strand
TGGCCTGCGCGAACGATTCGAAAATGCGCTTTTGGTCAGCCGGCGGGATGCCGATGCCGGTATCACGTACCGCAAATCTGAGGCGCACCGATTGGGGGCTGTCGATCAATACGGATACGGCGAGCTGAACTTCGCCCCGCTCGGTGAATTTAACCGCATTGCCGATGAGATTGACTAGTACCTGCTGCAGGTGGTGAGCGCCGCCTTGCAGCGTGGGCGTGACATCGGGCATCACGAAGACACCCAACTTCAACCCCTTCATCGCTGCTTGTCGCGAGAAGATGGTGATAGTGCTTTGGATCAGTGCATGCAAATCGAACTCGACGGACTCGAGGGTCAGCTTGCCGGCCTCGATTTTGGAAAAGTCGAGGACGTCCTCAATCAATGAGAGCATGACGCGCGACGCGCCATGCATCGTGCTGGCCATTTCGGCCTGCTCGGCATTGAGCGGCGTCGCTCGCAGCAGGTCGTTCATCCCAATGATGGCGTTGAGCGGGGTGCGCAGTTCGTGCGATACCGAAGAGACGAACGTTCGTTTTGCCTGGTTTGCCGCCGCCGCGCGGTCGAGAGCCTCGTAGAGGCGCCTGATCAGCACCAGTACAAAAAGTGAAAGCGCGATCATGCCGAGTAAAAGCCCGATGCCGAGCGTGCGGTTTTGTATCCAAAAACCGCTAACACCAAGAACGATGATGAAACCAACCGTGGACAGGATCAGCGAGCTAACAAGATAACGGGCGCCGTAGCGGAAGCCACAGCCAAACGTCACCCACAGGTAAACCAAAAATACCGGGGCGGTATGGTCGTTTCCGCCTATCATGATGGCGGTGAGGGTGGCGACGTCGAGCACGTTTGCAATAATCCGTCGTGCGGGCGACGGCCGGGGCGAGGCTAGAATGGTTCCGGTGATTGCGAACGCGGACAGCATGAACGTCACTATTACTGCAAGGTAAGCGCCGGATGTGTAGAACCAGTCCGTGGTGCGGTCGACGCTGTGCGGCAGGTAAACGCTGAGTCCGATGCCGATCAATACCCGCAGCAGCGCCTGCTCGAGTTCGGTATCTGTGCGGCTGGATAGCCGCGTTCTGACCCAGCTTACAAGAGTCACCGCCGGTCGCTCCTCAGCGCGCCGCTGTGTCCAGGCCGCCGCTCTGGTCCGAGAATTCGGCGGCAATGGCGAGGACTTCCGATTGCGAATTGACAAGCACTTCCACCAGCTCGGGATCGAAATGACGACCGGATTGTTCGCGCATCCACGCAAATGCCTGGTCCTGATGCCACGCGCGCTTATAGGGCCGGACCGAGGTCAGCGCATCATAGACGTCGCCCAGCGCCACGATGCGCGACTCGATGGGAATGGCCGACCCCTTGAGCCCGTTCGGATAGCCGCTGCCGTCGTATTTCTCGTGGTGCCCAAGCGCAATCATCGCGCCCATCTGCAGAAATTCCGAACTGCTGTCTTTCAGCAGCTCGTAGCCGATGACCGTATGCGTCTTCATGACTTCCATGTCCGCGCTCGACAGCCTGCCGCTCGACTGCAGGATGGAATCCGGAATGCCGATCTTTCCGAGGTCATGCATGGGCGCCGCCAGTTCGATGGCTTCTTGCTGCGCGGCCGACAGCCCGCGGCCCTTGGCGATCAGGGCGGAGTATTTGGCCATGCGCGGCAGGTGCAGTCCCGTGGTCTGGTCGCGCGATTCGGCCGCGCGGGACAGCCGGAACAATGTGTCCACCTCGCGCCGACGCAGCTCCTGGGTGGCGACCCGTACCTTGTCCTCCAGCCATTTGCGCCGGTTTGAATTTTCAATCTCGTGCCGCCGCAGCGCCAGCAGGTTCTTGAAGCGCTGGCCATACTCGACGCGGTCGATCGGGCGCGTCAGGAAATCGATGGCGCCGCTGTTGAGCGCCTGGTAGCGCACCTCCGGCAGCTTGTCCACGGTGATGACGACAATGGGCACGGAGTCGTCATGGAACACCTTGCGCAGTTCTCGCACCAGATCGACGCCGTTCATCTTGGGCATCTGGTAGTCCGTGATCACCATGTCGATCGTGTGCGTGCGCGCGTACTCGAGTGCGGCTTCCGGATCTTCAAAGGTGACCGCGTCGACATACTTGTCGATATTGCGCACGATCTCGGCCAGGATGACGCGGCCCGTGGACTGATCGTCCACGATCATGACGGTGTTGTTCCTGGCCGTCTGACCGGTTATCGACTGCACCATCGATACGGGACGTGGCAAGGTAATCATGGCTGCTCCCGATATTTTCGGCGCCCGGCGAGATTGCTTGAGTCGCGCGGTAATGAGGTGAGCGCGGGCGCCGCGCCAAGCATTTGTATCTGTCTGTTTTTAGAGTTATTAATGCTACTCTGCGGTAGTGCCTTTGTCAAAACCGGGTATCGAGAAAAACGGTCGTTTCATGGCGCATTCCGCCTTAATTCGGGGCGTTGCCAGCTTTTTCGGCTGCCGGAGGCGGAATGGCGGCTGTTTAAGAGGGGTATTCAGTTGTATCGCCGCATAACAACGGCCGCGTTGTGCCCGCCGAAGGCAAACGATTGGGACAGCCCTACCCGCAGATCGAACGGCCCGGCGGTGCGGACAAAATTGAGGTCGCGCAGCGGCGTATCGAGGTTCTTGCAGATGTGCGTGGTCTGGTCGCGTAGCGACAGGCCCGTAACAAGTATTTCGATGGCGCCGCTGGCGCCGATTGCGTGGCCGATCAGCGATTTGGTCGAATTCACGCGCACGGATTTTCCGAATACGCGGTCGATGACCTCCGACTCCGTTACGTCGTTGTTCTTCGTTCCCGTGCCGTGAGCGTTAATGTAATCGACGTCCTGTGGGCCGATGCCGGCGTCGGCGAGGGCTGCGCGCAACATGCCTTCGATCTGCGGGCCGCCTGGGGCGAGACGCATCATGGAGTAGGCGTCAAAGGACTCGGCAAATCCCGTGACTTCCGCGATGACCGTCGCGCCGCGGCGCCGCGCGTGCTCGAGTTCTTCCAGCACGAGCATCGCCGCGCCACCCTGGCTGAACAGGAATCCCGAGCGTTTTTCGTCGAACGGCCGGTTAGCGGTTTGCGCATTGGCGTAGTCCCGCACCAGCGTGCCCGATACGTCAAAACTGTGAAAGATGTGGCCATGCTGGTCGCCAAAAAATTCGCAGCCCCCGCTGACGGCAATGTCGACATGGCCGTCGCGCAGCGCGCGGTAGGCATTACCGATGGCGATGGTGCCCGACGCGCAAGCCACGCAAAAGGTCACGTTCGGGCCCGTGATAGAGTACTTGATTGCGATCGCCGCCGCACTCGCATTCGGCATAACCATCGAGACTTCGAAAGGATTGAAGCGCGTACCGTGGGTCAGCAGCGCCAAGGCGTTTTTCAGTGTCTGGCCTTCCTCCGCTGCCACGAGTTTTTCCGCGCAGGCCACGAGTTCGGCGCGCGGTTTGCGCAGCAGATGGTAGGTATGGTTTTCCAGAAAGGTGTTGGCTCCACCGAGGCCGGTGCCGAGAAAAACGCCGGTTCTCGCACCATCTGCATTTGTCAGCGTGAATGCGCGCGAACCCCCGTCCACCGGCGCGGGAGCGAATCCAGCGCCTTCGAGCGCTTCGCGCGCGGCGCCCAGCGCAAGTACGGTGACCGGATCGAGTTGCAACCGCTCGGTGCGCGCGATGCCCAGCGACTCGGGTTTGAAATCGGGCAGGGGCGACCATAGCCGGGAATGCGGCGCGGCGTAATTTTGCCAATGTGCTGGTATGGGCGCCACCGGCGATCTGCCTTCCAGGCAATTGCGCCAGAACTCGTCAACGCCAATGCCGTTGGAACTGACGATCCCGGCGCCGGTGATGACGACGCGACGG
>JBDSSV010000162.1:0-6310 GCA_039928535.1 Burkholderiales bacterium | reverse complement strand
GTCGACCAGCAGGTGTTTTTCGCCGAGATGCCAGCCGCGCGGGCGCGGGATCAGCACGGCGGTTTTTTCGTTGAGGCGGTAGTGCTTGCCGTTTTGCTCGAGCGTTATCGTGCGCCGCACCGCGTCGCGCAGATTGCGCTGCCCGTCGAGCATGTTGTCCCATGTCGGGCAATTGGCATCTTCGAAGTCGGCCATGAAGGTCGAGGCGCCGCAATTGAGCGCATTTATGACCATTTTGCGGTCGGTTGGGCCGGTGATTTCGACGCGGCGGTCGAGCATGTCGGCAGGTTGCGCCGAGATCGTCCATGCCGATTCGCGCACGCTCCGGGTTTCCGGCAGAAAATCGGGCAGCTTACCGCTATCGAACTCGCGTTGGCGCGCAGCGCGCTTGGCCAGCAGCTCCTGGCGGCGCATTTCGAACTGACGATGCAGCTTCGCGATGAATGCTAGCGCTTGCGGGGTCAGGATGTCGGCATAAAGGGGCGCAATGGCAGCATGCAGAGCGACGCCGGCAGGCAGGACGGAATTCGTACTCATGGGCAAGCTCCTGTGTTTATTGAATAAAATTAACGCACTGCACAATTTCCATAATACAAAATCTAATAGTTAGCATAGAAATCAAAGTAGTTGAGCTCACTACTATCTCTTAAGATTCATAGGCCAGAGCTGACTCCGGTTCCTGCCAGCTGAATGCTTGGGCGACGCATCTTCCAGTATAGCAGTCGAATACTGCAATGCAACATCTGCATTGCGAAGTTTCAATAGTCACTCGAATCAGTGCGCATTTGAGGTGGCACTGGAAACAGCCAGCCGATGTCTGGGCGCGGCGGGGTGTGGCGGGACAAAGAGTGCTCACAAACGACGACGCCCGCAGTGGCGGGCGTCGTTGGCAAGTGCTGGGCGCGAGTTCTTCGCGCTTATTGGCGGTGCAGTGAGGTTACTTGCCCCAGGGTTTGATCGCTTCCTTCAGCTTGTTATAGCCATCAATGTAGCGCGGACGCTTGGCACTGTAGATTTTGTCGAAAGTTGCGAGTTGCGCGTCCAGCCATTTGGCGAGCTCGGCATTGCCGGGATTGGCTGCTTTATATGCTTCGTTGATCAGCACGAAATGAATGCGTGGATCGTAGGGCTGCTTCTCGCCGCCGACGGTTTCATCGCCATCCAGCAGCCGCATCAGCATGGCGTCCGCCGAGCCCAGCGTCTGTTCGTAAATAGGCTCGCCTTCGATGCGATACATGACGCTGGTCATGTCTTTTCCATTGGTCATGGTAAAGCCCATGTCTTTCCACACCTGATTCATGTTTTTGCCGGATTTTTCGTGATCGAGCACGAGCTGTCCCCAGGCGCGCAGCACGTCGGGTGCATCCGCCATCAGATCGGTGAGCCGGTCGCCGTCGAGATCGGTCGCATAGATGATGCATTTGCGCTGGTTGATCATGTCATGCAGCAGCAGGCCGAAGTTGGTGTCCGAAATGTGCTCGTAGACGTCGCCGCCCCAGTTCTCCATGCCGGCTTTGAAATCTTTCGGCAGCAGGGCTGCGATCGCCTCGACATTCTCCTTGTGCTCCTGATAGGCGTCGACGGCGTACTGGCGTTTCAGCTTGAACTTCGTGCCCTGCAGCAGCCAGCGGACAATTCCGGCGTTCACTGCGTCTTCCTTCGCCTGCGTCGGCTTGGTCGCGACACGACCGATCTGGCCGGTCTCGTGCACCATCTTCAGAAACAGTCGCGCGGCGTAGGCCATGCGCACGCCCGGGGTATTCATTTCGGAGTGGATATTGCCGGTCGCTTTTTCAACGACGAATTTCTTGTTGTCCTGCGAATAGGGCAAGCCGGGCATGAAACGGATGCTGGTGATGGTGCCGTACGGCCGCACGTTGCAATAGACGCCGGCCGCAGTGCGCAGCGGCGCGTTGGCGGATTTGCCGGCCACCACGACCTTTTTGCCGTTGTCGTTGACCATGAAATCGCCGGCGGTCGACCACTTCAGGCAGGTGTTATCCATTTTGCCGAACCACTCGAGCGACTTTAGTTTGGTGTCGTGGCGGAACTGCGCCATCATCGGCACGCCGAGGAAGGGCAGGCCCAGCACGTCGAGCGCCATCAGCGTGCCGTTGAGCGCAAACATGTCGGTGAATGCATGCGCGACCGGCTTCACGCCGCCCGCGTTATTGCCGCCTTCCCAGATAATCGCGTCGGCTATGCCGCGCGGCTGGGTATTGGAGCGTTTGTATATGCCGTCGAGCAGTTTGAACAGATCGCCTTTCTGTTCCTCCTGTGCGATTTTCAGCAGGTCGAGTTTTTCAGCCATGGTGCTTGGTCTCCGTTCGAATGTAATGGATCAAATGATCGGCTTGCCGCGGCGATCGGTCGGGGGGTGTCACGAGGGATGCTTGCTGCCGGCGCGTCTGGCTGCGCCCGCTGCCCTGCGGATAGTGCCGTCTCCGAATTATCTCATTTATTGAGATTACGCATGAATGCGGCAGCTCTCGCGCCATCGGTTCCCACAACCCAAAAAAAAGCCCAACCGGCAGACGCCGGCTGAGCTTTTGTTCTGGTATTCTGGATTACGCTGTTTTTTTTGGCGGTCAGACAGCCTGGATATTGGATGCCTGCTTGCCTTTCGGTCCCTGGGTCACTTCGAACGAAACCTTTTGGCCTTCTTTGAGGGTCTTGAAGCCGCCCATCTGGATCGCCGAGAAGTGTGCAAACAAATCTTCACTGCCGTCGTCCGGCGTAATGAAGCCATAGCCCTTCGCGTCGTTGAACCATTTCACCGTGCCTGTTGCCATATTGCTGTTCCTTATCAACTTAAAAAATTACCGGAAAAGTTTTCCGGCGACTGTTTGAGTTTCAAGGACGCATACGGCGAAACGACTGGACCGGTAACTGCGATCGAGCTTGAAGCCAAACACCTTTCGGCTTTCTAGGCTATTTGCCAGTGGAAGTCAAGCAATTGTTCGTGAGGGTGAAATTATAGTGGCTTATAGCACTTGAAAATTTTGGAATTATGGTCAAAATAACAGTTGATTGCGCGTGTATGGACGGTGGTGTCTAGAATGGCAATACGGCAGCGTGAAGACTCGGTTCTGGAGGCGAAAAAGGCCAAGGTCAAGACGCCGCCGATGTTCAAGGTTTTGCTGTTAAATGATGATTACACTCCAATGGATTTCGTCGTCATGGTGCTGCAGAAATTTTTCTCCCTCAGCCGCGAAAAGGCGACTCAAATTATGCTCAAGGTTCATCGCGATGGTGCTGGTGTATGCGGGGTCTATCCGCGCGACGTGGCGGCAACCAAAGTCGAACAGGTCAGCGCCTACGCTCGCCAGCATCAGCACCCGTTGTGCTGCGTGATGGAGGAAAACTGATGATCGCCCAGGAACTCGAGGTCAGCCTGCACATGGCGTTCATGGAGGCGCGCCAGAAGCGCCACGAATTCATTACCGTCGAACACCTGCTGCTCGCGCTGCTCGACAATCCGTCGGCCTCCGAAGTGCTGAAGGCGTGCGCGGCGGAAATCGACGATCTGCGCAAGCTCCTGTCCGAATTCGTCACCGAGCACACGCCGATACTGACGACTGAAGACACCGATACCCAGCCGACGCTCGGCTTCCAGCGCGTGATCCAGCGCGCGATATTGCACGTGCAGTCGTCGGGCAAGAAGGAAGTTACCGGCGCCAACGTGCTGGTCGCGATCTTCGGCGAGAAGGATTCGCACGCAGTTTATTTCCTGCACCAGAAAGGCGTCACGCGCCTGGATGTCGTCAACTTTATTTCGCACGGCATCAGCAAGGTGCCGCAGGCGGCGCCCGGCAAGAGCGATGGCGAAGCCGAGTCCGAACAGGAGCAGACGACCGGCGGCGCGCTCGAGACGTACACGCTCAACCTGAATTCGCTCGCGGTCGCCGGCAAGATCGACCCGCTGATCGGGCGTGAACGCGAACTGGAGCGCGTGGTGCAGACATTGTGCCGCCGGCGCAAGAACAATCCTTTGCTGGTGGGCGAGGCGGGCGTCGGCAAGACCGCGATAGCCGAAGGGCTCGCGCGCCGCATCGTCGAGGGCGATGTGCCCGAAATACTCGCCAAGTGCACGGTATATGCGCTGGACATGGGGGCGTTGCTGGCGGGGACCAAATACCGCGGCGATTTCGAGCAGCGCCTGAAAGCAGTGCTCAAGCAACTGTTCGACAACACGCACGCCATCCTGTTTATCGACGAGATACACACGTTGATCGGCGCCGGTGCCGCTTCGGGCGGCACGCTCGACGCATCGAACCTGCTCAAGCCCGCGCTGTCGACCGGCCAGTTGAAATGCATAGGCGCGACGACTTATCAGGAATACCGCGGCATTTTCGAGAAAGATCACGCATTGTCACGCCGCTTTCAGAAAGTCGATGTCGTCGAGCCGAGCATCTCCGAAACGATTTCTATCCTGCGCGGCTTGAAGACGCGCTTTGAGGAACATCACGGCATCAAGTACGCATCGTCGGCGCTGACTTCGGCCGCCGAGCTGGCAGCGCGCTACATCAACGACCGGCATCTGCCCGACAAGGCCATCGACGTCATCGACGAGGCGGGTGCGGCGCAGCGAATTCTGCCCAAGTCGAAGCAGAAAAAAGTCATCACCAAGCACGAGATCGAGGAGATCGTCGCCAAGATCGCGCGCGTGCCCGCGCAGAGCGTGAACTCCGACGACCGCTCGCAACTGAAGAACCTCGACCGCAATCTGAAAGCTGTCGTGTTCGGCCAGGACAAGGCGATCGACGCACTGGCGGCGGCGATCAAGATGTCTCGCAGCGGTCTCGGCAATCCGCAAAAACCGACCGGCTCATTCCTGTTCTCAGGCCCGACCGGAGTCGGCAAAACCGAAGTTGCGCGCCAACTCGCCTACATCATGGGCGTCGAGTTGATTCGTTTCGACATGTCCGAATACATGGAACGCCATGCGGTGTCGCGGCTGATCGGCGCGCCGCCCGGCTACGTAGGATTCGACCAGGGCGGCTTGTTGACCGAGGCCGTCACGAAGCAACCGTACGCGGTGCTGCTGCTGGATGAAATCGAGAAGGCGCACCCCGACGTTTACAATATCCTGTTGCAGGTGATGGATCACGGCACGCTCACCGACAACAACGGCCGCAAAGCGGATTTCCGTCACGTGATGATCATCATGACGACTAATGCCGGCGCCGCGGAGCTGTCGAGAACGTCGATGGGCTTCACTGTCTCGACGCAGGCCGGCGACGAAATGGCCGAAATCAAGCGCATGTTCACGCCTGAATTCCGCAACCGGCTCGACGCGATCATTTCTTTCTCCGCGCTCGATCGCGAAATCATCATGCGCGTCGTCGACAAATTCCTGATGCAGCTCGAAGAGCAGCTCCAGGAGAAAAAAGTCGAGGCGACGTTCACGAGTGCGCTCAAGGACCACCTCGCCAAAAAAGGTTTCGATCCGCAGATGGGCGCGCGGCCGATGGCGCGCCTCATTCAGGACACGATACGCACCGCGCTCGCCGACGAGCTGCTGTTCGGCAAACTCGCGAACGGCGGCAAGGTCACCGTCGATGTCGACGCCAACGACAAAGTCCGGCTGGTTTTCGACGAGGAAGTGGCAAGCGTAGTCTGAGCGGGCGCGCGCATTGCGCGTCTGTGCGTCTTCTGGCTGCCTGCCGCTCTCAAAACCGCGCTCACGGCGACAAGTGGGCCGCGACGAACCAGGATATGCGTCGACCCTATTTTCGATTCGTAGCTATCGCGCCGCTGATATTGACAAGCGTCGCCGCGGTGTACGCACAGCAACCCGATGAAGTGCGCGGAATGGCCGCGACGTGCACCAATTGTCACGGTGCCGAGAGCGGCAAGCCCGGCGGCATGCCGGTCATCGCCGGCAAGCCGAGGCGTGAATTGTCGCAGCAGCTCAAAGAGTTCAGGTCGGGCGCGCGGCCGGCAACGCTGATGCACCAGCTTGCGCGCGGATTCACCGATGAGCAGCTCGAGCAGCTTGCCGCGTATTTTTCGGAGCTGAGAAAGTGACTTCGCCCGAACGCAATAACGATATGCATCAGGCGACGATGCCGAAGCGGCGGGAATTCGTTAAATGGCTGTCGGCGACTGCGGGGGCGTGCGCGCTGGGTGGATACAGCGTTGCCGGCCCTGCGCAGACGGCGGCACGGGTGCTCGTGATCGGGGCCGGCTATTCGGGTGCGACTGCCGCCAAATACATCCGCCTGTGGGCGCCGGACATCAAAGTCACGCTGGTCGAGCGCAATACGGAATTCATTTCCTGCCCGCTGAGCAATCTCGTGCTGGGCGG
>JBDSSV010000161.1:0-13504 GCA_039928535.1 Burkholderiales bacterium | reverse complement strand
GATTGGGATGGTCGATTTTCCATATTCTGATTGTCGCTTTGCAGGCTTACATTTTCATGATGCTAACGATCGTCTACCTCGCCATGGCGCACGAACATCACTGATTTACCGATTTGCCTCAATAACTACTCAACCAGGAAAGGAAAATTTTATGGACAAACTTCAACTCATCGCGATGGTCCAGGCGTATACCAGCATCGGCATCGGCCTGATCATCGGACTGGGCGCCGCTGGCGCGTGCATCGGCGTAGGGATCATGTGCAGCCGCTTTCTAGAGGGCGCTGCGCGTCAGCCCGAACTCATGCCGCAACTGCAGGCCAAGGTATTTTTGCTGCTCGGTTTGATCGACGCGTCATTCATTATCGGCGTCGGTCTCGCCATGCTGTTCGCGTTCGGCAATCCTTTGCTCGCAAGGCTGGGTTGATCGCTGAGAGGCCAGGTTTTTCCGGAGAGTTGTCATGAATATCAATTTAACCCTGTTTGCCCAGGCACTGGCGTTCGCGCTGTTCATCTGGTTTTCGGCCAAGTTGATCTGGCCGCAGTTGATGCTCGCGATCGAGGCTCGCCAGAAACAGATCGCCGACGGTCTCGCGGCAGCCGAACAGGGCAAGCAATCGCTCGAACGCTCGGCGAAACAGGCGGACGAGGAAATCGCGAGGGCGCGTGCACGCGCTGCCGAAATTGTCGGCCAGGCGGAACAGCGCGCTGCGCAGATGGTTGAAGAAGCAAAGAACTCCGCGCGCGAAGAAGGCAATCGCGAAAAAACGGCCGCCAAGGCCGAGATCGCGCAGGAAGTATCGCGCGTGAAGGAAGCGCTGCGCGCCCGGGTTTCGATATTGGCAGTTGCCGGAGCAGAAAAAATTCTGCGCCGGGAAGTTGATGCCAAGGCGCACGCAGAAATGCTGCAGGCAGTGCAGGCGGAACTGTAAGCGGTCATGGCTGAATTAGTCACCATCGCGCGACCGTATGCCGAAGCCGCGTTCCGGATTGCGCGCGAAAAGTCCGCATTCGATCAGTGGTCGGACATGCTGCGACTGCTGGCTACCATAGTGCAGGACGAACGCATCGCGCGCTCCGTGGGCGACCCGAATGTGAGCGGCCGTCAGCTCGAGAGCGTGATCGTGGATATAGGCGGAAATCAGCTCGACGACGCGGGCAGGAATTTTGTGCGCGTCCTTACGCACAATAACCGGCTCACGGCCCTGCCGGCGATTCACGATTTGTTTCAAAAGCTGAGACTCGAGCACGAGGGCGTGCTCGAAGCAAAAATCCAGTCGGCTTTTGCAATCGATAGCGCGCAGGTCGGCGAGCTGGTGAAGAAGCTTGAATCGAAATATCAGCGCAAGGTACGCGCCGAAGTCAGCGTTGATCCGCAATTGATTGGCGGCGTCAAAATTGTGATCGGCGACAAAGTATTCGACGCCACTGTGCGCGGCAAACTGGACGCCATGTCCAATGCGCTTTCCCGTTAGGAGTTTCAGATGCAACTCAATCCGTCAGAAATCAGCGAAATTATCAAAAGCAAGATCCAGAATCTGGGTGCGGCGAGCGAATCGCGCAGTCAGGGCACGGTGATCTCGGTGACCGACGGCATCTGCCGTGTGCACGGTCTGGCCGATGTGATGCAGGGCGAAATGCTTGAGTTTCCGAACAACACGTTTGGTCTGGCGCTTAATCTCGAGCGCGACTCGGTGGGCTCGGTGGTGCTCGGCGAATACGAGCACATCTCCGAAGGCGATCCGGTTAAAGCCACCGGCCGCATTCTGGAAGTGCCGGTCGGTCCCGAACTGATCGGCCGTGTCGTCAATTCGCTTGGCCAGCCGATCGACGGCAAAGGCCCGATCAATGCCAAGCTGACCGACGTCATCGAAAAAGTGGCGCCGGGCGTGATTGCGCGCAAGTCTGTCAGCCAGCCAGTACAGACCGGTTTGAAGTCGATCGACGCCATGGTGCCGGTCGGCCGCGGCCAGCGCGAGTTGATCATCGGCGACCGCCAGACCGGCAAGACCGCCGTGGCAGTGGACACCATCATCAACCAGAAAGGTAAAGACCTTTTCTGTATTTACGTCGCTATCGGCCAGAAAGCCTCGACCATCGCCAACGTCGTGCGCAAGCTCGAAGAATACGGCGCGATGGAATACACCATCGTGGTTGCCGCAAGTGCGTCAGAATCCGCCGCCATGCAGTACATCGCGCCCTACTCGGGCTGCACCATGGGCGAATATTTCCGCGATCGCGGCCAGGATGCACTGATTATTTATGACGACTTGACCAAACAGGCCTGGGCCTATCGCCAGGTGTCCCTGCTGCTGCGCCGTCCGCCCGGCCGCGAAGCTTATCCGGGCGATGTGTTTTATCTGCATTCGCGCCTGCTGGAGCGCGCCGCGCGTGTGAACGAAGCCTACGTCGAGAAATTCACTAACGGACAGGTCAAAGGCAAAACCGGTTCACTAACCGCATTGCCTGTGATTGAAACCCAGGCCGGCGACGTATCCGCGTTCGTCCCGACCAACGTGATCTCGATTACCGACGGCCAGATCTTTCTGGAAACCGACCTTTTCAACGCCGGTATCCGACCCGCCATCAACGCCGGGATTTCGGTGTCGCGCGTCGGCGGCGCGGCACAGACCAAGGTCATCAAAAAGCTCGGCGGCGGCGTGCGGCTCGCGCTCGCCCAATACCGTGAGCTCGCAGCGTTCGCGCAGTTTGCATCCGATCTCGACGAAGCCACGCGCAAGCAGCTTGAGCGCGGCCGCCTCGTGACCGAGTTGATGAAGCAGCTCCAGTATCGCCCCCAGCAGGTGTGGGAAATGGCGTTAACGCTGTTTGCGGTGAACAACGGCTATTTTGACGATGTCGATGTGAAAAAGGCGCTGTCCGCCGAAAAAGCGCTGCGCGATTACGTGAAATCGAAATACACCGCGCTGGCCGATTCGATTGAGAGCACCAAAGACCTCTCGAAGGACGGCGAGACCCAGCTGCACGATGCGATCAAGGATTTCAAGAAAAACGGCTCGTATTAATCGACAGTCGTTTAAACAGTCAGAAAAAACATGGCCGGCACAAAAGAAATACGCACCAAGATCAAGAGCGTCCAAAACACGCGCAAGATCACCAAGGCAATGGAGATGGTTGCGGCGTCCAAAATGCGCAAGGCGCAGGAACGCATGCGCGCGGCGCGGCCGTATGGCGACAAGATACGCAATATCGCGGCCAATCTGGCGCGCGCGAACCCGGAGTACAAACCGGCGTTTCTACAGACGCGGAACGGCGCCGGCGCGGTGGGCGTCATTGTCGTCACGACTGACAAGGGGCTGTGCGGCGGGTTGAACACGAATATTCTGCGTTTGCTGCTCGCGCGTTTGAAAGAATTCGAAGGCCAGGGCAAGAAAATATCGGCGACCGCAATCGGCAACAAGGGCTTTGGTTTTCTGAGCCGCCTAGGTGCCAGCGTGGTTTCGCATGTGGTGCAATTTGGCGATACGCCGCGTCTTGAGAAACTGATCGGGCCGGTCAAAGTCATGCTCGACGCCTACAGCGCCGGTCAACTCGATGCGGTTTATCTGTTCTATACCAGCTTCGTCAATACGATGAAGCAGGAACCGACGGTAGAGCAATTATTGCCGCTGTCCAAGGAGCGGATGCAGGCTGATCCGCAGGCGCACTCCTGGGACTATATTTACGAGCCGGATCCGCGCGCAGTCATCGACGAACTTCTGCTGCGTTATGTCGAAGCGCTGATCTACCAGGCAGTCGCAGAGAACATGGCATCCGAGCAAAGCGCGCGCATGGTTGCGATGAAATCGGCTTCGGACAACGCCAAGACCCTGATCGACGAATTGCAACTTACGTACAACAAGGCGCGTCAGGCATCGATCACCAAGGAATTGTCGGAAATCGTCGGTGGCGCCGCCGCAGTCGGTTGATGTCCGCAAACCCGACGCCAAAGAATTTAACGATTAAAGAATGCAGAGAGGTAATACGATGAGCGCTGTGTTGAGTGAAGGCAAGATCGTCCAGTGCATAGGCGCTGTGGTCGATATTCAGTTTCCGCGCGAAAATATGCCCAGGGTCTACGACGCATTGACGCTGACCGACGACACGTCGAAGTTCGCCGAAAAAGGCCTGACGTTCGAAGTGCAGCAGCAGCTTGGCGACGGCATCGTGCGTACCATCGCGATGGGATCGTCCGACGGCTTGCGCCGCGGCATGTCCGTAAAAGGCACCGGTAAAGGCATCAGCGTACCGGTCGGCAAAGCGACCCTCGGCCGGATCATGGATGTTCTAGGCCGTCCGATCGACGACGCGGGCCCTATCCCCACGGATGAACGCCGCGAAATCCATCAGGCTGCGCCGAAGTTCGACGAACTGTCCCCCTCAGTGGAATTGCTCGAAACGGGCATCAAGGTTATCGACCTGGTTTCACCGTTCGCCAAAGGCGGCAAGGTGGGCTTGTTTGGCGGCGCCGGTGTTGGCAAGACCGTGAACATGCTGGAACTGATCAATAACATCGCGACCCAGCACAGCGGGTTGTCGGTGTTTGCCGGCGTGGGTGAGCGTACCCGCGAAGGCAACGACTTCTACCATGAGATGGCGGAAGCCGGCGTTATCAAGCTCGACAATATCGGGGAATCGAAGGTCTCCATGGTGTTCGGCCAGATGAACGAACCACCGGGCAATCGCCTGCGTGTTGCGTTGACCGGTCTGACCATGGCGGAAAAATTCCGCGATGAAGGCCGCGACATCCTGTTTTTCGTCGACAACATCTACCGCTTCACCCTCGCGGGAACTGAAGTTTCGGCGCTGCTGGGCCGCATGCCTTCGGCGGTTGGCTACCAGCCGACGCTCGCTGAGGAGATGGGCCGCCTGCAGGAACGCATTACTTCGACCAAGGTCGGTTCCATCACTTCGATTCAGGCGGTGTACGTGCCGGCGGATGACTTGACCGATCCGAGCCCGGCGACGACCTTCCTGCACCTGGATTCGACCGTCGTGTTGTCGCGCGATATCGCCGCGCTGGGTATTTATCCCGCCGTGGATCCGCTGGACTCGACCTCGCGCCAACTTGACCCCCTGGTCGTTGGTGAAGAGCATTACAACGTCGCGCGAGCAGTGCAGCAGACGCTGCAGCGTTATAAAGAATTGCGTGACATCATTGCCATTCTCGGCATGGACGAACTGTCGCCGGAAGACAAACTCGCCGTGTCCCGCGCGCGCAAGATCCAGCGTTTCCTTTCCCAGCCCTTCCACGTGGCCGAAGTCTTTACCGGCAGCCCCGGCAAGTATGTGTCGCTCAAAGACACCATCAAGGGCTTCAAGGGCATCGTAAACGGCGACTACGATGCATTGCCGGAGCAGGCGTTTTACATGGTGGGCACCATCGAAGAAGCCGTAGAGAAAGCGAAAACCCTGCAGTAAGCAGGCACTCACACATGGCGCATACCCTACAAGTCGACGTCGTCAGCGCAGAAGCCATGATTTTTTCGGGCGAGGCCGAATTCGTGGCTCTTCCCGGAGAAGCGGGAGAATTAGGCATTTATCCGCGGCACGCTCCATTGCTGACGCGCATTAAGCCTGGCGCGGTACGCATCCAGCGCCCGGGTGGCGAAGAGGAATTAGTATTCGTGGCCGGCGGCATACTCGAAGTGCAGCCCACCGGAGTCACCGTGCTCGCCGACACGGCAATCCGAGGTCGTGATCTGGACGAGGCCAAGGCAACCGAGGCGCAACAGCGCGCCAAGGAGGCGATGGCCAACGCGAAAAGTGATCTCGATTTCGCCAAAGCGCAATCGGAGTTCGCCGTCATGGCGGCGCAGATCGCCGCGATCCGACGGCTGCGCCCCAAGAAATAACTTCACGGATTCACCAAGAAGGCAGCGTCAGTTGCCTTTTTCTTTTCTGGCGCGGCTTCAGATTACAATCACTTTCCCAGCCTATCCTGATCGGGCCCGCGAGTGACATCGGAAGCCTCAGCACAGTACGATCTGCTCATTATCGGCGGCGGCATCAACGGCTGTGGTATCGCGCGCGACGCGGCTGGCCGCGGCTTGTCCGTGCTGCTGGTGGAGAAGGACGATCTGGCGGCCGCGACGTCATCGTCCAGCAGCAAACTCATCCACGGCGGCCTGCGCTATCTCGAACAATATGAATTCAGGCTGGTCGCCGAAGCATTGAGCGAGCGCGAAGTGCTGCTCAATATCGCGCCGCATCTGGTTCAGCCGCTGCGTTTCGTCATGCCGCACGTGCCTGCGCTGAGGCCGCGCTGGATGATACGCACCGGGCTGTATTTGTACGATCATCTCGGCCGCCGCACGCGGCTGCCGGGTTCGCATGCGGTCGATTTGCGCAAATCCGACTACGGAGCGGGCCTCAAGCCGGAACTGACCCGTGGGTTCGTTTATTCGGACTGCCGGGTCGACGATGCGCGCCTGGTCGTCGCCAACGCCATGGGTGTGCATGAACTCGGCGGCGAAATACTGACGCGAACCGAATGCGTGTTTGCCAAACGCGGGGGCGCTGTCTGGCAGGCGAAGCTGCGCAGCGCAGCGGGTGTCGAACGTTCAATTACCGCGCGCGCCATAGTCAATGCCGCCGGCCCATGGGTCAAAGACGTGCTGAACGATCGCCTGCATCAGCAAAGCCGCGACAACGTCAAGCTGGTCAAAGGCAGCCACATCGTGGTGCCCAGGCTGTATGCGGGAGCGCATGCCTATATATTGCAAAACGACGACCGCCGCGTCATATTCATGATCCCGTACGAGCAGCACTACACTCTCGTCGGTACGACCGATGTCGCGCTCGCGCACGAGTCTTCGCGCCCGGCGGCAAGCGACGAAGAAATTGCGTATCTTTGCCGCGCTGTGAACCGGTATCTGGCCCAACCCATAGCGCCGGCAGACGTTGTCTGGAACTACGCCGGCGTACGTCCGTTATACGATGACGGCAGTGCCAATCCATCCGCCGTGACGCGTGATTACACCCTGCGGCTGGACGCCGACGCCGGGCTGGCCCCGGTGCTCTCGATTTTCGGCGGCAAGATTACGACGTACCGCAAACTCGCCGAACATGCGCTCGACAAGTTTCAACCCTGGTTTCCGCACATGCGCGGCGCATGGACTGCCGACACACCGCTTCCCGGCGGCGATCTGCCGGGCGGCCTGGAAAAACTCAGCGATGTCGACCTGGCCCGCGCCCGGCCATGGCTGGACGAGAAAGTGCGGCGAGCGCTGGCGCATCGACATGGCGCGTATGCCGGCAGGGTATTGGCCGATGCGCAGTCGCCGTCCGATCTCGGTATTTATTTCGGCGCCGATCTTTACGCGCGCGAAATCGATTATATGATCGACCACGAATGGGCGCGCACGCCTGAGGATATCTTGTACCGCCGCACGAAAGCGGGACTGCATCTCGATGCCGCTCAACGCGAGGTGCTGGCCAATTACGTGATGCAGACCGTCCAACACCGCGATAGCCCGTGAGATAATCCGTCGATGGCGATAAACGTTGTGATACTCGCGGCGGGCCGGGGCAAACGCATGCAGTCGGCATTGCCCAAGGTCCTGCATACGCTCGCGGGAGCGCCGCTGCTCGCACACGTCATCGCGACTGCGCGCGACTTGAAACCGGCCGCTATTTGCGTCGTTTACGGCCATGGCGGCGAGCAGGTTCCGGAGGCGATGCGCGCCGCCGACCTGATGTTTGTCAAACAGGATCCGCAACTCGGCACCGGCCATGCATTACAGCAGGCGCTGCCGCATCTCGATGCGCGCAAAGCTACCCTGGTGCTGTACGGCGACGTGCCGCTTACTGCCGCGTCAACCCTTGACGAGCTGGTTGTGGGCAGCGGCGAACGGCTGCGAATATTGACTGCCGAGCTCGAGAATCCGCATGGCTATGGCCGCATCGTGCGCAATGCCAAAGGCGCGATCACCGCCGTCGTCGAGGAGAAAGATGCGACGGACAAGCAGCGCCACATACGCGAAATCAACACCGGCATCATGCTGCTGCCTGGCAAACGGCTCGCTGCCTGGCTCGAGCGCCTGTCCAATCGCAATGCTCAGCGTGAGTACTATCTGACCGATATCGTCGCGCTTGCCGTGAAAGACCGCGTCAAGATCGAATCGTCGGCGCCAGGCAATAGTTGGGAAATTCTCGGGGTCAACAGCATGCGCCAGCTGGCCGATCTCGAACGCCTGCATCAATCGCACAATGCGGCGCGGCTGCTCGAAGCCGGCGTTGCGCTCGCCGATCCGGCGCGCATCGACGTGCGCGGCACATTGAGTTGCGGACGTGACGTGCGCGTCGACGTCAACTGCATCTTTGAAGGCGCGGTTGAAATCGGCGATAACGCGGTGATTGGGGCGAACTGTGTCATACGAAATGCAACGATAGGCGCGGCCACGCGTATCGAGCCTTTTTCCACGATTGACGATGCGGTGATCGGCAAGAACTGCCGCGTGGGGCCGTACGCGCGCATCCGTCCCGGCACTACCCTGGCCGCGGATGTGCACATCGGCAACTTTGTCGAAGTCAAAGCGTCGAATGTAGGGGCCGGTTCCAAAGCCAACCACCTTGCTTACGTCGGGGACACCAGCATAGGACGCAATGTCAATGTCGGCGCCGGTACCATTACTTGTAACTACGACGGAGTAAACAAGCACCGCACTGTGATCGAAGACGACGTGCTTATCGGCTCGGACGTGCAGCTGGTGGCGCCTGTAACAGTGCATGCGGGTGCGACGATAGGGGCCGGGGCCACGATCACCAAGGATGTTCCGGCCGGCGAATTGACCTACACGGAGAAGAAGCAGGTCACCAGGCAGGGCTGGAAACGCCCGTCAAAAATCACCAAACGTTAGTTCACGGACAGCAAGGAAAAAACAACGATGTGTGGGATTGTCGGTGCCGTTGCAAGTCGGAACGTGGTCCCGATGCTGCTTGAGGGCCTCAAGCGGCTTGAGTACCGCGGCTACGATTCTTGCGGCGTGGCGGTATACGACCACGGCTTGAAGCGCGCGCGCTCGGTGCGCCGCGTGCAGGACCTCATCGCACAAATCGACGAAACCGGACTCGCCGGCTCCACCGGCATTTCGCACACGCGCTGGGCCACGCATGGCGCGCCCGTCACGGTCAATGCGCACCCGCATTTCTCGCGTGGGCGCGTCGCGCTCGTGCACAACGGGATCATCGAAAATTACGAAGAAATCCGGCGCGAGCTGCAGGCGGCAGGTTTTGTGTTCGAGAGCCAGACGGACACCGAAGTCATTGCGCATCTCGTGAATCAATTGTATGCGGGCGACCTGCTCAAAGCGGTTCAGCAGGCCGTCAAGCGCCTGCATGGCGCGTACGCGATAGCCGTGTTTTGCCAGGACGAGCCGCAACGCGTGGTCGCCGCGCGCTTCGGTAGTCCGCTGGTGGTTGGACTCGGCAACGGCGAAAATTTCGTCGCCTCGGATGCCATGGCGCTGGCCGGCACGACTGATCGCATCATTTATCTCGAGGAAGGCGACGTGGTCGACGTTCAACAGGTTGCCGTGCGGATTTACGATCGCAACGGCGCGCCGGTCGAACGCGAGTCCCGCATCGTTGAAGCGAGCGCCGGCATGGCCGAGCTCGGGCCGTACAGCCACTTCATGCAAAAGGAAATCTTCGAGCAGCCGCGCGCGATTGCGGACACGCTCGAAGGCGTGTTAGCGATAACGCCCGCGTTGTTTGGCGAAGGTGCGCAGGAGATCTTCAGCCGCGTCGAGTCGTTGCTGATACTGGCCTGCGGCACGAGTTACTATGCAGGCCTTACGGCAAAATACTGGCTCGAGGCGATCGCAAAACTGCCTACCCAAGTCGAGATCGCGAGCGAATACCGGTACCGTGAAAGCGTGCCTGACGCGAAGACGCTGGTGATCGTGATTTCGCAATCCGGCGAGACCGCCGACACTCTCGCAGCATTGAAACACGCGCAGGCGCTGGGCATGACCGACACGCTGGCCATCTGTAATGTTGCATCCAGCGCCATCGTGCGTCTGACCAGGCTCAACTATCTGACGCGTGCCGGGGTCGAGATCGGAGTGGCATCTACCAAGGCCTTTACTACCCAACTGACCGCGCTTTTTCTTCTGACGCTGTCGCTGGCGAAACTGCGCAGCAAATTGCCCGTGGAAGCAGAAGCCGCGGCGCTGCGCAATTTACGCCATTTGCCAGCCGCACTGCAGGCCGTGCTCGCGCTCGAGCCACAGATCATCGCGTGGGCCGGGGAATTCGCGCAGAAGGAACATGCCTTGTTTTTAGGTCGCGGCCGGCATTTTCCGATCGCGCTTGAAGGCGCCCTTAAACTCAAGGAAATTTCGTATATCCACGCGGAAGCCTATGCGGCGGGCGAGCTTAAGCACGGCCCGCTGGCGCTGGTGACCGCTGAAATGCCGGTCGTGACCGTGGCGCCTAACGACGCGTTGCTGGAAAAGCTCAAATCCAATATCCAGGAGGTCCGCGCGCGGGGCGGGCAGCTCTACGTGTTCGCCGACGCGGATACGCATATTGCCTCAAGCGATGGCATCAAGGTCATCCGCCTGCCCGAGCACTACGGCGCGCTGTCGCCGATCCTGCATGTCGTGCCGCTGCAACTGCTCGCGTACCACACGGCGCTCGCCCGTGGCAACGACGTCGACAAGCCGCGCAATCTCGCCAAATCGGTAACGGTTGAGTAAGACCGCCTCGCACGCCGCGACGCGCGACGCGCGCACAATACTCAAAGACATTTTCGGCTATGCCGCGTTCCGCGGCTTGCAGGCTGACATAGTCGATCACGTCGCGGGCGGCGGCGATTGCCTGGTGCTGATGCCGACCGGTGGCGGCAAATCGTTGTGTTATCAGATTCCCGCGCTATTGCGCGCCGGTACCGGCATCGTCATATCTCCGCTCATTGCATTGATGCAGGACCAGGTTGCCGCGTTGCTGGAAGCCGGCGTGCGCGCAGCCTTTCTCAATTCGACGCTTACCGCCGCCGATACAGCGGCCGTCGAACGGTCGTTTGTCGCCGGCGACTACGATCTGCTCTATGTCGCACCCGAGCGCCTGATGACGCCGCGCTTCCTGCAGTTGCTCGAGAAACTGCAGCGCGCGGACGGGCTTGCCTTGTTCGCGATCGACGAAGTGCATTGCGTCGCACAGTGGGGTCATGATTTTCGCCCGGAGTACATACAGCTCTCGATGCTTCATGAGCGGTTTCCGGACGTGCCGCGCATCGCTCTCACCGCGACGGCCGATGAGCAGACACGCGAGGAAATTATCGCGCGCCTGGGACTGACCGGCGCGCGGGTTTTCGTTGCCAGTTTTGACCGGCCGAATATCCGCTATCGCATCGTCGAAAAAGCCAATGCGAAAGGGCAGCTGCTCGCGTTCCTGCAGGCGGAACACGCGCAGGACGCGGGCATCATTTATTGCCTGTCGCGGCGCAAGGTCGACGAGACCGCTGCATGGCTGGCCACGGAGGGATTCAAGGCCCTCGCCTACCACGCGGGCATGGACACGGCGACACGCACGCGTCATCAGGAGCGTTTCCTGCGCGAAGACGGTATCGTCATGGTCGCCACGATTGCGTTCGGCATGGGTATCGACAAGCCGGATGTGCGTTTCGTCGCGCACCTCGATTTGCCGAAAAGCGTAGAAGGCTATTATCAGGAGACCGGCCGCGGCGGCCGCGACGGCGCGCCCGCCGACGCATGGATGTCGTATGGTCTGGCGGACGTGGTGAACCATCGCCGCATGATAGAAGCGTCGGAAGCGGACACTCAATTCAAACGTGTCGCGGGAGCCAAGCTCGATGCGCTGCTGGGGTTGTGCGAAGCGACGAGCTGCCGCCGCGTGCGATTGCTCGCTTATTTCGGCGAGACGTCGAGGCCGTGCGGCAACTGCGACACCTGTCTGGAACCGCCGCAGGTATGGGATGGCACCGTCGCCGCAAAAAAAGCGCTGTCATGCGTATTTCGCTGCGGACAGCGCTTTGGCGCCGGACACTTGACCGACGTGCTGCTCGGCAACGAAACCGATCGCGTCGTGCAATGGGGGCATCGCGAACTCAGCACGTTCGGTATCGGCAAAGAGCTGGACAAGAAACAATGGCAGGCGGTATTCCGGCAACTCGTCGCCCAGGGTTTGCTGACGGTGGACCACGCCGGTTTCGGCGCGCTGAAGCTTGCGGAAGCGAGCCGCGCGGTGTTGACAGGCGGGCAGACGATACATTTGCGCAAGGCGCAGGAAACGCGGCGCGGCCGCACCGCCAGGCGGGGCGCCGCTGCTGCCGCACCGGGGCTCGATGAGGCGGCGCGCATACGCTGGGAGCGCCTGCGCGAATGGCGCGCGGCGGTCGCACGCGAACACGGCGTGCCGGCCTATGTCGTTTTTCACGATGCGACCCTGGCTGAACTCGCGCGTGAGCAGCCGGCGACCGCAATCGAGCTGAGCAAAATTTCCGGCATCGGCACGCGCAAACTCGAGCGCTATGGCGCGGACCTGCTGGAACTGTTGCGCGCCTGACCCGCTCAGGGCTTCGTACTGAACGTGCGCGGCTTGCGCGGGGCGTTGCCGAAGAGACGGTCGTAAAGCCAGTTGGGCAGCACGTGCAGCACGCGGGCGACAATCGCCATCTGCCAGGGGATGACCGCGAGTGAATTGCCGCGCTCTATCAAGCCGGCGATGCTGACGGCAGCCTTTTCCGCGCTGAGCATAAAAGGCATGCGGTAGGGATTGAGCGCCGTCATTGGCGTTGCGATGTAGCCCGGACATAGCGTGATAACCTTGATCCCGCTCGCGCGCAATTCGACACGCAGGCTCTCGAGATAGCTGATCGCCGCCGCCTTCGAGGCCGAATAAGCCGCGGCGCCAGGCAGTCCACGGTAACCGGCGACGCTCGCGATGCCGACCAGCGAGCCCCGTCCGGCCGCGCGCATTGCGCCGATGAACGGCTGGAACGTATTGACCATGCCGACGACGTTGATGTCGAGCACGTCCTTGAAGGCGGCAAGATCTTCGGGAAATTCCGTCAGCGTGCCGGTGCTGACGCCGGCGTTGGCGATTACTATTTCGGGACAGCCATGGCGGTCGAGGAAGTCGGCTGCCGCAGCGCGCAGCGCGCCACTGTCGCGCACGTCTAGCGCGTAGATCCGGACCGGCGTTGCCAGCTGAGCGGCGATTTCTTCAAGCGCCCCTTGGCGCCGCGCGATCAGCCCGAGGGTGGCGCCGGTTTTTGCATAGTGGCGCGCCAGTGCCTTACCGATGCCGCTGGAAGCGCCAGTGATGATGACGCGCCGCATCGGCTTTGTGTCGCCGGTTATTTGGCGGCTTTCTTTTCGCGCTGCTGACGCGCGAGCCGGATCATGCGGTCCAGAATATCGATGGTTTTCGAGGAGGAGCCATCGGTCAGATATCTGCCGTCGACGACCAGGGACGGCGTGCCCTGGATGTCGTAATCGATAGTCAGCTTGCGCGCGCGCTCGACTTTCTGGCGCGTCTC
>JBDSSV010000160.1:0-6266 GCA_039928535.1 Burkholderiales bacterium | reverse complement strand
CTGCCGCCGCCGGCTTGGCGCCGGCCGGCCAGCCCTTCGCCGCTGCGATATGCACGACGGGAATGAGCGACCTTTCCGGCTCCGGCAAGGCGGGATTGGGGCCGGTGCCCGCCGCCACCGTCAATTGTGCCGCTCCGCCGCAGGCGGACAGGCCCGCGACGACAAGAGCGATCAATACATAACGGGATAACAGGACGTTCATGATGGCTGTCTCGAGAGAGCGCCTGCAGGATACGGGCGGTATCTTCTCACTGTGATTTGAAACAACTTGGCGGTCAGTGCGCTGGGACACAGACGGCCTTCACGCGCCCCGACCCGTTCGACCCGGCTGCGCAATGTACGGGACCGCACAGAATGGCGCGTAGGTCTCCGTAGAATATGACAGGGTCCTTATTCAGGACGCGTGAATTCTGGATGCGGCCGCCTGCCATCAGGTCGCACTGTGGTTGCTTTCTTTGTCGATGGCTTTTGAGGAGAATCAAACATGTTCAGCAAAAAAATATTGATCTCGGCAATGTTTGCTGCCGGAATACTGGGCGCCCCGGTTTTGGCCCCGTTGCCCGCCATGGCCGCCGTCGATGTATACGTCAATAACGCCCCGCCGTCTCCGCGCGTAGAACGCGTGCCGGGGGATCGCCGCGGCTATGCGTGGGCGCCCGGTTACTGGAACTGGCAAGGCCGGCGGCACGTGTGGGTCAAAGGACACTGGGTGCGCGCACGCCCGGGCTATGCATATCGTCCGCATGAATGGGTCGAACGTGACGGCCGCTGGCATTTGAACCGCGGCCGCTGGGACCGCGACGGCGATGGCGTGCCGGATAGCCGCGACCGGCATCCGAACAATCCGAACCGCCGGTAACGCATTTACATCGGCCTATAAAAACGGTGCGTCGTTCCTGACGCGCCGTTTTTTTACGTCCGCTTTTTACTTGCGCCGCGCGCCGGCGATCGCGATTGTTTTTCTTCGCGGTGCTTGTTATTCAGGAAAATCCATTGCCCGATGCCGGCGGTCGCCAGCATCAGTACGTTGGTCACCACAAACACCCAGTTCTGCAGGAGCCAGCTGTAGACGACGAAACCGGTCGAGGCGGCGAGCTGCCCTATGAAGAGCCAGCGCGACAATCCCTGCGTGCTGCGCTCGCGCCATTGCGTAAAGACCTGGCGGCTAATCGTTAGCAGTAGTATGGCGGCGGCGGACCAGCCTATCAGTTCAGTCCACATGCGCCGCGCAGACTATGCCCGGTTTTCTCCGTGATTAAGGCCACCGGCGCAATTCAATTTGCGATCGGCTTCAGCGGGGTCAGCGGGTCGAAGTCGATCCACTCTCCGGCGACGATAGTCCCTTCGGCGGATTCGATATCGGCGGCGCCCCGCGCGCGCAAAATCCGCACTGCCGCCGCCTGCTGCTCCGGACTCGGCGCGGCCACGGCCACCACCACCCCCGAATGGCGGTGCGAGCCGTTCCCGCCGGCCTCAGCGGCTGGCGTAGCAGGATTGCTCTTGTCGTCGGTATTGTGCAGCGCGCCGTAAAGTGCCCCGCCATACGCGCCTACGCCGGCTGCGGCAACTGCCGCGCCAGGACCAAGCAGCGGCAAGGTGGCCAGCCCGACCGCTACGCCGATGGCGCCGCCGACCGCTGCCTGAGTGGCAGACCCGCCGGCAGCATGCTCGGTACCCGGCGATTCGTCTTCATCGCCGCCGATAGGAAACTGCGCGTGCTGGCCGGGGGGGTTCACGAAGAACAGCGCCGTCGCGCTTTGCGCGAAACCGGCGCCTGTCAATTCGGACAATGCTTGCTTAGCTGCATCCTGCTGTTGAAATCTACCATCGATGATAGTGGTCATCGTTTGCTCCTAGTTAGCGGGTCCGCGCGCCGCGAAAAAATGCCCTGCGCGGCGGGACGAGAATCCACCGTACGATTGATTATCGCGGGCGCGCGCGGGAAGTTCTGTACGTTCGCGAACAAACGACGGGGCAGCGTTCAGCCAGCGCTGCGCACCTGGGTGGCGGTCCGTGCAGTCGATTGGCGCGTGCCGCGGGATTCGGCATAGACGCGAGTCAGTTCGGCGCCCATGAAAAATATCTGTGACGAGTAATACACCCACAGCAGGATGACGACGAGCGAACCGGCGGCGCCGAAGCCGGTGGCTATGTCGCTGTTGCCGAGATAGAGGCCGATCAGGATCTTGCCGACGGTGAAAAGCGCGGCCGTGACGAGCGCGCCGACGGCGACATCGCGCCATGCGATGTGCGGATCGGGCAGCCATTTGTATATAGCGGCGAACAGAACCGCCACGACGATGAACGCGATCAGCGAGTTGAGAGCCTCGAGCAGCACCCCGGTGCCTGCGAACGCGCCGCCCCAATATTTCTGCAGGGCGGCGAGCGAAGCGCTGACGACCAGCGACACCATCAATAAGAATCCGACCGTTAACACGAGGCCGAAGCTGAGCAGGCGTCCGCGCAGCAAGTCGATTATGCCGTTGCGCGCCGGCCGCTTGCGGCCCCACACGACGTCGAGGCTGTCTTTCAGTTCGGCGAAAACCGTAGTCGCGGCGACCAGCAAAGTGATGCCGGCGACGATGCTCGCCCAGAGGCTCATGTCCGAGTGGTACGCGCCCGCGAGCAATCCCTGGATGGTTTCTGCGCCGTCTTTGCCGGTCAACCCGCTGAATTGCGCGACGACTTCACCACGCGCCGCCTCGGGACCGAACACAAAACCAGCGAGCGCAATCGCGATAACGAGCATCGGCGCCAGCGAAAATGTCGCGTAAAATGCGAGCGCCGCGCCCATGCTCGACGCGCGGTGGGCAGACCACGAATTAAAGGTCTCGCGCAACACGCCGCCGGCTCCCAGCATGTGATCGTAACGGCGCGCGGGGGACGCACCGTCGCCGACTGTTTCGTTGGCGGCAATCATGGATTTGCTGGCGTCGGAGTTCACGCGGGCGGCAGAGCGGTACGCGCGAGGGCGTTGCTCAGTTGTCGTCAGTCCAGTGGGCCGGCAGGCGGAACCGTGCCGGCGGGCGCACGATAGTTCCGCACTGGCGGCCTCCGCGTGGCCGCGCTGGCGTGCAACGCGCGCTGCTGCCAAGCCACGCGCGCGCGCCGCAGGATAAACGGCAACGCAGGCCTGCCATAGCGCATGGCAAACGCCACGAGCAGCCCGGCGACTGAAGTCTTGGTGGCAACGCCCGCACTCACGGCGGCGCGGCGCGTCCGGCCGCGGCGCATGAGCCAGAAACCACACGCGCCGGCGGCCACTGCAACGAGCCCCAGAGTCAGCGGCCGCGCCAGCGTGGCGCGGACTGCAACGCGCGCACGAACGCGCGCACGAATGAGGCTGTCGCGCGTCCGTTGCCGCGCCTGCACGACGCGCAGCTCCGCGGCATAAATTGCTTCGAGAGTAGGTGGTTTTTTCATACGACGGTCGGCCTGACGGGAGTTTTACCGGCGACCTGACGCCGCGTCGCGGGGAACAGCAGGCTGCGGCTGTGGCCTATGCAAGTATTGGCCAGCACTGCGGCAGCAAGAGCGTTGAGCAATGCGATCACAATCACCGCCGCCAGCGGATGCACGCCGAGCGAAACCGCCCACATGCCCAGCGCGACCATGATGCCGAGCCAGGCCGCTACTACGCACACTACGGCGACAAGACCGGCGATTATCATCCACACAAACGCGAGGCTAGCGCGACGCGCTTCGAGCGTGATTAAATCCAGAAAATTCGCGAATGCCGCGCGCGCCGAACTCAGCGCGCCCGTCAACTCGTCGAGCACCCCGGGCGGCGAGGGAGCCGCGTCGGGGGCATGGCGCTCAGCGGCCGGCACGGCGCCGCCTTCCGGCGGCACCATGCGGCTAGGCCGGTAGAGCCAGAGCGTGGCCGTGCTGAACAACACGATTACAGAATAATACGGCTGATCAGAAAGCCTGCGGCCAGCGCAATGCCGACGGCTTTCATCGGATTGGCCGACACATAGCTGCAAGTGTCATCCATCAGTTTTTTCTGCGCTGCATTCAGGTTCTCACCCTGCTCGCCCAGCCATTCGGCGGCCGGTGCTGCCGCGCCGGCGGCTTTATCAACTGCCTGATGCGCCATGCCGACGACCTTGTCGATCGCGGGCTTCGCCTTGCGCGCCGCGTCGTCTGCTGCACCCGCCAGCGAATTGACCGCGTTGTGCGCGCTCGATGATGCTTTGTTGATAACAGTTTCGCCGTTGCCCGCTATGCCCGATGTGTTGCCGCGTGTGCCGGTTTCCATGTTGATTCTCCTATGAGTTGAACGAATTAAAAGACGACAGAACTATTGGTTACTGATTACATCACCCGGCGCGTTGCGCGGGCGCTGCATCAGCGATCAATGAAAGAAAATGTAAACGAGCACCAGTACGAAGACCGGCACGCCCAAGACCCAACCCAGCAGATATTTACCCATGATCGTCGCTTCCATTAGATGGTTAGTGGGAGACCTCTCTTGCCGCTGCGTGGTAATGCGACAATCGAGACCTGATCGACGATGCAAAGGCTACGCGCAAGGTATTGGCCGTTCCGTGCGTTATCGCACGGAGAGGGGCATTGAAAACTGACTAAAATCCCGCGATTGTGTGTTTTCTGAGCGCAACCCTGCGGTTGCGCGCCGGCAGATATCACGGGTTGTTGCGCCTGCTGTTTACCGGCTTTGATCTGGATGCCGGTGTTCATCTGCGGTCACGCGCTACACGGCGCGCGCAAACGAAACTACCTTGTTTGCGGCCGCCCGTTGCCGGATGGTCCTTCCAATTGAATCGCGCTGATTGAGGAACAAGCTTGATCAGGGCCGCGATTGTCCGCCTTCCGCGTCCGCAAACTCTACATGCTGCTTTCGCTGGTTGCGCGGCTCCGGTTCATACGGCGATTAGGGTGATGCGCCGTACGACGTGGGGGGCAGTCCTGACAGATCGTGGACGAGCGGCCGCATGAAGTATAGCAGGCCGAGGGTATTCACCGCGGCATTGGCCATCTGCATGCGCGTGAGGAAGCCGTCCAAGCCCTGCGGCCAATATAGCGGCGTCACGCGTGTTCCAAAATCAGGCTTGCGCGTCTTGGCCGATGCGCTGCCCAACCCGCGTTGCCGCGTACTCCAGCGCCACGTCGAGCGCCACCATGAATTCATTGACCTTGATCGGCTTGGTCAGGTAGCGGAAGAATCCCGCCTCGAGGCCGCGCTCGATGTCGTAAGGAATTGCGTTGGCGCTGAGCGCGACGACCGGGATGTGCGCGGTCGCGCGGTCTTTACGCAGAATCTGCATGGCTTCGGTACCGCTCATGCCGGGCAGGTTGATGTCCATCAGTATCACGGCGGGCTGCGCAGAGCGCGCAAGCTCGATGCCGAGCGGCCCGTTGACCGCGGTCAAAAGCCGCATGTCCGTGCGCCGCGCAATGAGCTGCTCTACGAGCTTCAGATTGGCCGGGTTGTCCTCCACGTAGAGCAGCGTGCGCAGCGGCGCGCTGCTCTCGACTTGCGCCGGCGCGGTCGTTGCGGCTTCAGAGGCGCTCTCCACGAGGGTCGGCGGGAATGCCGAGTTCAGTTCGACCCAGAACACGCTCCCGGCGCCGACCTCGCTTTCCACGCCGATCTCGCCGCCCATCAACTCGACGAGGCGCTTGGTCACTACCAGGCCGATGCCGGTGCCTTCTTCGGCGCTGGCCTCCTGGCCGAGACGGTTGAACGGCTGGAATAACTGCGAGAGTTTCTCGGGCGGCAATCCCGCGCCGGTGTCCCTGATGCTGATGCGGATGTTGCCCGGCGGGCTGGGCGCGCACACCACAACCACCGAGCCACCGGCTTGGTTGTACTTGATGGCGTTGGAAAAAAGATTGATGAGTATCTGCTTGACGCGCGTGCGGTCGGCGTGGACGAAACACGGCTGGTCGAAGCGCGGATAGCTCATGCGTATGCCGCGCTTTTTGGCCTGCGGCTCTATCATCGTCTGACATTCGAGCATGATCTCGTCGAGCGACACCGACTCGCGCGAAATCGACAGCTTGCCCGATTCGATCAGCGCGAGGTCGAGAATTTCGTTGATCAGCTCAAGCAGATACCATCCCGCCTGCAGGATCTGGTCGATATTGGCCTTCTGCGACGGCGTCGGCACCGGATTGTCCGATTCCATGAGCTGGCCGAAGCCGAGAATCGCGTTCAGGGGAGTGCGTAGCTCGTGGCTCATGCTCGACAGGAAATTCGATTTCGCCAGGTTGGCCTTGTCCGCCGCGGCGATCGCGCTTTC
>JBDSSV010000159.1:0-9377 GCA_039928535.1 Burkholderiales bacterium | reverse complement strand
AATTCAATTTAGTGCCAGCGGTTAGTCGGTGTTGCTGGGCACGTCGGAATTGCTGAACGTGCATACCTTGCGGCACGGACCGATAATACCTTGCTGCGAAAAATTAGAAAACAAATTTCAAATATTTTTTGTCCATCTGTAAGAGAAAATGTCCTACACCATGACAATGCGAAAAACTGTAGGACGGATATTAAAAAACTTACCTTGGTGTTGTCGGCGTCTGACGACAAATCCGACTGATGTCCTATAAAAAATAACTTATGTCTGTATCTATGTACTAAAATATTTGACTTTTTTGTCTTACGGACCGTGACGCTGATTAACCAGCGAGAGCCTCGAAATTTAGCGTAGGAGACGAAACGAACTTTGCTTCCTCAAAATGAGCCACGTCCTACACGAATGCAACCCGCAGTGGGCGTGAAAACGCGCACAGAAAAATGCGGTTATCCCCCTCCAAGGGTGCCACGTTGAGAGCTGCAAAGCGCACTGGAAAAACTACCGTAATGTGATGCCCGTCACTAACACACGGATAGGTCCGGCGCCAAGGTCCACCTTTCGCGCAGGAGTAGGAAAATTTGCGCGTAGGACTACAACGTTCTGTCCTATACAAATATCGGACTCTGGACTACAGACAGTTTTACCGCATCGCACAGATAATCCATCCATCGAATTTTAATCGCCCACCAACCCGCGAATCCCTCCGATGGCACACGCTCAAATCATGCTCGGCAGACTGAACTTCGTGGAGAGAGATATGAGTGAGCGTCGCCATGGGCTTACTGCGGATCCAGATTCTCTTCTGGCGATATTTGACGGCATCGAGCAATCGGTGGCGTCGGATGTTTGTCTGGAGGAGTTTACATGCTATCCCCCTAGCGTGCGCTTTTCCTATCATTAACTCGTCAACCGCTGTTCATCATCGAAAGGATTTACTATGCAATTAAAGAAATACTTTGCACCTACATTCGCCACCCTGCTCCTTGCCGGGGCGTCGGTCGCGAATGCTGCTGCGCCGATCAACGTGACTTGGAATCCCTCGGGTACGGTACCACCTATAAGCACCCAGGGCCCTTTCACGTTTAACAACATCGTGCTCAATACCTACAGCAACATCGACATCGTCGGCAGCACGTTCTCGGAGCAGGGCTTTCTCGACCTGTCCTTGTTCAATCTGGGTTCTGCGCCCCAGGCGATTCCGAATGCTGGATTTCCGGCAGGCACGCCCTATAGCCTGTATATCCAATTTACGGCGACGGGCACGCAATCACCGGGAATTCCGTCGAACGGAAACTTCACCAGCCTCTCGTACACGCTGTTTGGCGCCCCGGGCGTTACGACGTACAATGCCAATGGAGCCGGAATATTCTCGTCGTCCGGCGCTGCGGGAACTGCGCTGGCCACGGGAAGTCTGCTGTCGCCTGGAAGCACGTCGATTTCGATTGATCCGGTGACCGGCTCGCTCCTGCCGGCCGCTCAGGTCTTCGCTTCGTTTATTCCGAACTCGTCACTTGCGACTCGGAACTTTTTCGTCAACCCGACTGCGTTCCAGAATTTGGATTTCAGTGGTGCGTTTACGAACACGGGCAGCGTAATCACGCAGTCTTCGATCCAGGGCGGAACACGTCTCTCGATCAACGGCGGCGGCGGCAATGCTACCTTCGCGCTCGCAGCGATCCCGGAGCCGGACACCTATGGCATGCTGCTTGCAGGCCTGGGCTTGTTTGGTTTCGTGGCACGGCGCCGCAGCAACCGCGACGCAGCCTGATCGCTTAGCTTCACGCACTCTGTTTGACGAGAAGGCCGGGCACGCAAGTGTCCGGCTTTTTTCTTTTGCGCATCAGTACCGATGCCAGCCTATGGCATCATGCCGCATGGCACTCAAAGCAACCGTATGCAAAGCTGTGCTGCAGATCGCCGATATGGACCGCAGCTACTACCAAGACCACGCGCTGACGATCGCGCGTCATCCTTCGGAAACCGATGAGCGCATGATGGTGCGTGTGCTGGCATTCGCGCTGCACGCAAATGATAGGTTGTCGTTCGGCCGCGGGTTGAGCGCCGAGGACGAACCGGATGTGTGGCAAAAAGACCTGACCGGTTCCATCCAGGCCTGGATAGAGGTGGGCCTGCCCGACGACAAGCATATGCGCCGGGCTTGCGGCCGCGCGGACGGTGTCTATGTCTATGCGTATGGCGGGCATGGCGCGAGCCTCTGGTGGAACCAGATCAGCGGCAAACTCGAGCGCACGCAGAACTTGACAGTGAGGAACCTGGCGCAAGCCAGCACCCGCGCGCTGGCCAGACTCGCCGGCCGCAATATGCAGCTGAACTGCACCGTACAGGACGAGCAAATCTGGCTGGCGGACGAGAAGGAGACCGTGCAGGTCGAGATCGCCACCTTGAGAGCCGCGACCGCTTCACGAAGCTGAAATCGCCGCCAAGCCCGCGTATGGTCCCTACTCGGGCTTCGCCTTCGACGCCTTCACGACTTTGGCCCAGCGCGTTATTTCGTCGCTCAGCAAACGCCTGAAATACTCCGGCGTTTCGGCTATCGGATCGGCGCCCGTTTGCGCGAGCCGCGCGCGGAAATCCTCCTTCTTCACGGCTTTGACGACGACCGCGTTCAGTGCCGCCACTACTTCAGGCGGCGTGCCGGCAGGTACCAAGATGCCGTACCAGGTCTGCGTTACAAAACCTTTCAGGCCGCCTTCTATCATGGTCGGCAATTCCGGCAGCAACGCAGAGCGTTTCTCGCTACTGATCGCCAGGGCACGTACGCGGCCCGGGATCATCAGCGGTTGAGCCGATGGAATATTATTAAATGAAAAATCGACCTCTCCGCTCGCCAGCGCGGTCATCGACGGTGCGCTGCCTTTGTACGGGATGTGCGTCATGTCGACCCCGATCTCTATCTTCAGCATCTCTCCCGCCAGGTGCTGCGAGCTGCCGCTGCCCGAGGACGAGAAATTAAGCTTGCCCGGGTTCTTCTTCGCGACAGCAATGAACTCGCGCACGTTTCTGGCCGGAAATGACGGATGCACCAGCAACAAATTGGGGCTGGTGGCGAAGACGGCGACCGGAATGAAATCCTTGACCGGATCGTAATTGAGCTTGGGATAAAGGCTCACGTTGATGCCCAGCGCCGCGGAACTCAGAAAAACCGTGTAGCCGTCGGCAGGCGATTTGGCAACGAACTCCGCGGCGATATTCTGTGCCGCGCCCGCGCGGTTCTCGACGACGACTTGCTGGCCCAGGCCTTCGGCCATCTGCTGCGCGATCAGGCGCCCCATGATATCGCTCCCGCCGCCGGGCGCGTAACCGACCACCATCTTGATCGGCTTGACCGGATATTTGGCCGGCTGCGCCGTTGCGAGCAGGGGCAAGCACAGCAACGCTGCGGACAATGCTGCGAGTCTGGAATATTTCATATGCACTCCTCGGATATGTCTAGAACTTATCTCAAAAATCCAACACCGACAAGCAATCGCCGATTGACGCCGATATCATTCCACACGTTTCCCCGATGCAAGGTCAAACCCCTTGAGCTTATCTGCGTTCATCCGAGTTCATCGGCGGTTCCAAACTGTTTTTGCGACAGCTTCTATGAAAATCAACCGCGACGGCTATTCACGCTTGAGTTTTGCGTCCTTGATCATTTTCGCATTCTTCGCCAGTTCGCTTTTAAGGTAAGCGGAGAATTCCTCGGGCGTGGAGGGCGTGGCGGCCGCGGCTTCCCCGGCAATGCGCTTTTTGACATCGGCTTCATCCATTGCTTTGAGCAATGTCGTGTTCAGAAGATTCACGATTTCACGCGGCGTTTTGGCCGGCACCAGCAGCCCGTACCACTGCGTGAATTCATAGCCGGCGACGCCCGCCTCGTTCATGGTGGGCACATCCGGGAACATTTCAGAGCGCCGGCTCCCCGAAGTCGCCAATGCGCGCATGCGGCCCGGGGCGAGGTGCGGCAACGCGGTCGTCGGTCCCACGAATGCGAGGTCGACCTGCCCCGCTATCAACTCCGTGGCGAACAACGCAGTCCCGCGATACGGCACGTGAACGATGTCGATTTTCGTCAACGATTTGAACAATTCCGCCGCGAGGTGCGCGGTGCCGCCGGTCCCGGACGACGCAAAGTTGAGCTTGCCGGGCTGCGCCCTGGCGAGCGCCACCAGTTCTTTTACGTTCTTGGCGGGAACCAGCGGATGGCTGACCAGCAGGTACGGGATTTTCGCGAACAGGCTAACCGGGGCAAAATCGCGCACCGGGTCGTACGGCAGATTTTCAGTCCATACCGGGCTGATCGCAAGCGGCCCGGAGCTGCCCCACAGCAGCGTATAGCCATCACCGGCGGCCTTGGCCACCATTTCCGTGCCGATGGATCCCGAAGCGCCGTCGCGATTGAGAATGATAATGTTCTGTCCCAGCAGCTCACCCATGCGCCGGCCGGCGGCACGCGCAAATACGTCGGTCGCAGCACCCGGTGGGAACGGCACCACCAGAGTCATCGGCTTGGACGGGAAAGTCTGCGCGCCGGCGGCGCAAGCAAACGCCACCAGCGCAACAATCGGCAGTGTACGTAAATTCAACGTGTTATTCATTCGGCCTTATCCCCGCTTACGCAACAATTGCGACTAAGTACCGTTGCGCGCGACCTTCTCTTCGAATTCGCGCTCGAACACTTTCTTTTCGCCTTCAAAGGCCTGGATGCTGGCCTTGATGACGTAATCCTTCTTCGTGCATGAAACATGGGTGCGCGTCTCGGTGCGGATCTTCCAGTTCTTGCGCTCGAACACCCACTGCCAGGTCACCTCCGCAGTGCAGGACAGCGGTTCGTCCTCGACGATGCGGTAGCGCTCGGTGGAACGCGCGCCCGCGACCAGATCGATCTCGTCATAGCGGCTGAGCCCGCTGTAGTCCGCTACCTCGACGACCGTCTCGCGCTTGCTTAAATCCGTATGGATCACGCGATTGCGCCCCCCCGGCTCCAGCGTCGTCTTCGGGAAGACCGGCGCGGCCTCCACCGGCTTGAAGCGCGGCGGGCTCCTGTCTTCCTTGCGCGGCGGACGCACCGCCAACGCCAGCGCGCTCTTGCCCGCGAACAGCGTCAGTGTGACGGGCTCCGGCGACGGCCACAGTAACGGCCAGTAAGTCGTGGACAATGCAACGCGAATGCGATGACCCTTGGCAAACGAATAGCCGCAGTCGATGAGCGGTACGCTGACCTTGTACTGGCGGCCCGGCACCAGCTTTGTTGGCTTGCCGGGACCGTTCGGCACATGGTTCAGATTCAGCGTGCCATACGTCACCCGGGTCGAAGCGCCGGTGGGCGACACATCGCACAGGCGCACGCACAGGAACGCCACCGGCCGGTCCACGGACAATGTCAGCTCGGCGGTGGATGTGCCAAGAATCTCGACCGTCTTCGCCAGCGGCACCGTCTCGAAGCACAGCGATTTGCCGTCGTCAGCACGCTGGTCGCCCGGCATCTCGGGGCTGGGTCCGTGCTGGAACCACGGCATGAGTTCGCCGACCTCGAGGCCCAGCGTCTGCGGCGACAGATGGGCTAGCTTCGCCGGCTTCGTCGCGCGCGCACCAAGCGCGCCTCCAGCGTTGAGGAAAAATTTTTGCATCTTGATGCGCTTCGTCGGCCATTCCGGCTCAGCTACCCAGCGGCCGGGCGACTCGGGATACCAGCCTTTCGCCGGCACTGCCTGCGGCATCCACGCGATCAGCCTCGGCTCGCGCATGATCCCGGTGTCCTTGTCGCGCATCCAATGGTCGTACCACCGCAGCGATTCCTGCAGGAAACCGATGGCGGGCCCCGGCACGCCGAGGTGCGAGAAGCGATGGCCCCACGGACCGATCAGCCCCTTGGCCGGTGATTTCAGTTTGCCGAGCGATTCGCTGACGGCGCTCACGTAGGCGCCGTCAGCCCAGCCGCTGATTGCGTAGAACGGCGCCTTGATTTTGGCGTGGTCGATGGCGCGGTCTCGCCAGTAGGCATCGAAAGCCTGATGCTTCAAAGCGGCAGTAATCTGCGGTGTATCGGCTTCGAGTCGCGCCATCCACATCGCGCGCCACTCATCGCCAACCAGCAGCGGGTCGGGCGCGCGAGACTTATAGCCGAACAACTGACTCGACCAGCGGATGGAGCGCAGCAGCACGCAGCCGCCCCGGAAAACCTGGCTGTAGCGGTAGCGATCCGGCGCGTAGGAACACGCGATCACCGCTTTCAGTTCCTTCGGCGCGCGATAGGCGGTCTGAATACCTTGGTAACCGCCCCAGGAAATACCGAACATGCCGACCTGACCGTCGCTCCAGGGTTGAGCGGCGATCCACTTCAGGACTTCCAGCGTGTCGTTCTGCTCCTGGATTGCGGCGAACACGCCCTGCACGCCGCCCGAATCGCCCGAGCCGCGAATGTCCACGCGCATCGTCGCGTAACCAAAGCCGGCGAAATAATGATGATGCTGTGCATCGCGCGGGGCATAAATGTCGCGCTTTCGGTACGGTATGACCTCGATGATCGTCGGCACGCGCTGCTTGCCTGAGATATCCGGTAACCACAACTTGGCGGCAAGCTTGATGCCGTCGGGCATAGGAATCCAGCAATCCTCGGTGACGGTGACTTCATGCGGGAATTTGGTAATGGTTTTCACGGATGAACCTTGGTCACATCAATTTAACGGCGCTTGCGCGCGGCATTTCTCAGCACGGCGTGTACGGCCGCCGTATCGTGTTTTTCGAATCCGCCCGCGTACGCCTTGTCGTAATAGCGTTTGCTCAGGGAGAACAAGGGCGTCGGGCACTTGAGTTTCGCGGCAAACGCCTTGATGATGGCGATGTCCTTTTGATAGACATCGATTTTCATGGTGGCAGGCAGATATTTGCGCTTCGCCATCAATGGCCCGCGAACTTCGAACATGCGCGAAGTGCCGGCGCCGTCCTTGATCACGCGGTACATCAGGTCGGCGTCAACTCCCGCCTTCTCCGCCAGCACGAAAGCCTCGGCGGTTGACAGGTTGTGTATGGTGACCAGCAGGTTGGCGATAAATTTCAGCTTGGAGCCGGCGCCGAACGCCCCGCAGTAATAAGCATTGCGCGCAAAACCCGCAAATACCTTCTTGCAGCGGGCGCAGGCGCGGCGGTCGCCACTCGCGTAAACAACGATATCTTTAGCCGCGGCCTGCGCGCCGGTGCCGCTGATCGGGCAGTCGAGAAGAATGACGCCGGTTTTAGCCAGACGTTTGCGGGCATCTTCCTTGACTTCCAGCGGCAGCGTGCTCGCTTCGATAACTATAGTGCCTTTACGCGCGCCGGCCGCCACGCCGGTTTTGCCGAACAATGCCGCTTCGAATGCCGCCAGCGACGGCAATGAAGTAATCAGGATGCGTGCGATAGTTGCGACTTCGGCTGAAGATGCGGCTGGAATTCCACCCAGTTTACGCAACGCGGTTCGCCGCGCTACCGCGAGGTCATAGCCAATTACGTTGAAACGCGCAGCGCGCAAATGCCTGGCAAAAGCCCCCCCCATGATGCCGAGGCCGACGACACCGACCGTTGCAGATTTCTTTCGCGCCACGTGCACGCTCAGAATTTTTCACCGAACAACCTGCCTGCGGTGCGGTACGACACGTCTTCCAGTTCTTTGGCGGTCAGGCGCGGCACTTTGTCCATATGCTGCAGCGGCTGCTCTTCGCCCATGTCGAACGGCGAATCGGTGCCCAGCACGACCCGCTCCGAACCCACCATCTCGAGCAGGTGGCGCGTAGCCTGCGGGCTGTGCGTGAGGGCGTCGAAATAGAAATTAGCGAACATGTCGAGCGGCTTCGACTGCGTGACCGCTGCGGTATCGGGCCGCACCTTGTGCCCGTGCTGAAAACGCCCGATTTGATACGGCAGAAAGCCGCCGCCGTGGGCGAGCAGAATTTTGAGGTCTTTCAGCTCGTCGAGCGCGCCGCTGAACATGAGCTTGCCGACCATGATGGTGGTGTCGAGCGGATTACCGATCAGATTGGTCAGATACCAGCAATCGAGCCGGCCACCGGCGCCTTGCGTATTCGGATGCGCAAAAACCACCACCTTCAACTCCTGCAGGCGGCGCAGCACGGGCCGGAACTTCGCGTCGGCAAGTTCCTCGTCACCGATGGCCGTGCCCAGTTCCACCGCCTTGAACTTGTACTCCTTGACCACGCGCTCGAGTTCGGCAATCGCTGCGTCCGGATGCTGCATGGGCAACGTCGCCATGCCGCGCAGGCGGTCCGGCCGCGCACCGACCATTTTGGCCAGACCGTCGTTTACCAATCCGGCTGTTTTCAGCGCATCGTCGGCACCGAGACCGTAAAAGAAAGTCTGCGGGCCGGGCGAGATGTACGAAATGTCCAGGCCTTTGCGCTCCATCGACTCGACTTTGGCATCGGCGTCGTAGAACTCCGTTATCAGGTCGAACGTCACCTTGCCCCGCGTGAACGTGTAATCGCCGCGTGTGCCGCCGATTTTCGTCTTGTATAAATCCGGTTGCGACCGCATCGCGTCGATGATAGTTTCGGGAATGACATGGCTGTGGGTGTCGATGCGTTTCATAGATTTTTGCTCCCTGCTTCCGAAATGAGATTGAGCCGCGCCGCGCGCAGGCAAAGCGCGCATTATACCGGTCTGTTCCGCACCGCCGGATAGCGCCAGCTAAACGCGCGACAGACCGCGGCGGCCGGTGGTGCCGGTGAGGTAAAGACAACCTTCCCCGCTCGTCAGATAGAGCGTGGCAAGTTCGGCCCCGCCAAATGCACAGCGCATGGGCAGATCGCACGGCGCCGGGTGTGATTCGAGCAAGGTGCCATCGCCGCCGAATACGTATATGAACGGGCCTGCGCCATTCGTTTGCCAACCGCCGCACGCGATGATATCGCCCGCGCTGTCGAGACACATGCCTTCGATTCCGCGCTCGCCCGGATCAAAAGCGTAGAGCACGCTGCCGACGCCTGCGGCCCCGTCGGCAGCGACCGGGTACACGCGCAAATCGCACTGCCCGCCCATCTCCACGTTGCCTTCGCCGACGTACAGCATCTTTTCGTCCGCCGACAGCAGGAGCGCGCGCGGCTCCTGCGAATCGCGCGTCACGCGATGCAAGGTCCATCCGCTGCCGGCACCGCGCTCCAGCCTCAGCACCGATCCCTGCTCGAGAAACGGATAAACCGGCGGGCCATAAGGCGCAACGGCATTGTGTGGATCGGTGAACCATACCCGTCCCGCACGGTCGACGATCAGATCCGTCGGCTGATTATGGTGACAACCGTCGAGCAAGTCGCAGGTCTGCACCGTCGACCCGTCAGCCTTGAAATGTACGACGCGCCGCCCGCCTTCCTGCGCGCCGTAGACGG
>JBDSSV010000158.1:0-6091 GCA_039928535.1 Burkholderiales bacterium | reverse complement strand
GCTATACTCGCCGCACCCCTCACCCTAGAGCAACGCAAACAATCATGTCTTCCCTATTGCCGAATATCGTCTTGGTGCTCGCCGACAACCTCGGCTGGGGCGAACTCGGCTGCTACGGCGGCGGCGCACTGCGCGGCGCGCCGACGCCGCGCCTCGACAAACTCGCGACGGAAGGACTGCGCTGTCTTAACTTCAATGTCGAATCGGATTGCGTGCCGACGCGCTCGGCACTGATGACAGGGCGCCATCCGATACGCACTGGCGCGCTGCAATCGGTGCCCGCGGGGATGCCGCAGGGCCTCATACCGTGGGAGATCACGCTAGCGCAACTGATAGCCGGTAAAGGTTACGCCACCGCATGTTTGGGCAAGTGGCATCTCGGCGACAAGGAAGGGCGTTACCCGAAAGACCGCGGCTTCGACGAGTGGTACGGCATCCCGCGCACCACCAACGAAAGCATGTTCACGAATTCACCCGGTTACGATCCGGAAATCGTGCCGCTGCCCTACGTAATGGAAGGCGTCAAAGGCCAGCCCGCAAAGAACTCGCACGTCTACGATCTTGAAGCGCGCCGCCGCATCGATTCTGAATTGACAGCGAAGACCATAGACTTCATGACGCGGCAGGCGCAAGCGAAGAAACCGTTTTTCGCCTACGTGCCACTCACCCATTTGCACTATCCGACGCTGCCGCACCACGATTTCGCCGGTAAGACCGGCGCGGGCGATTTTGCGGACTCGATGCATGAGATGGATTTTCGCGTCGGCGAAATGATCGATGCGGTAGATAAGCTCGGGCTGCGCGACGACACGCTCTTCATTTTCGGCAGCGACAACGGCCCTGAATTTCGCCGGCCGTGGCGCGGCACCGCCGGCCCATGGACCGGGACTTATCACACGTCGATGGAAGGCGCGCTGCGCGTGCCGTTCATCTTCCGCTGGCCGGGCAGGATCGCGGCCGGTGAAGTCACCAACGAAATCGTCCACATCACCGATCTCTATCCGACGCTCGCGCACCTGGTCGGCGCGGAAGTGCCGACCGACCGCCCGATTGACGGCGTCGACCAGCTCGACTTTTTCCTCGGCAAACAAACCAAGTCGAACCGCGAAGGCTTCGTCTATTACATCAAGCAGGAACTGCGCGCGGCAAAGTGGCGCGACTGGAAAATGCACATGGTGCTCGAGCGCGAGCCGAACGACGGACCCAACCACCTGGAAACGCCGCTCATCTGCAATCTGACGCGCGACCCGAAGGAGGAGACCGATGTAGGCAACGAATTCAGCTGGGTGCGTACGCCGCTGCGAAAAATGATCTACGCCTTTCAGGAAAGCCTCAAGCAATATCCGCCGATCCCGCCCGGCGCGCCGGACGATTTCATACCTAAAACTAAAACGGTTTGAATTGCTTTGACTGAGTAACCATGACCCTGGCTCTCCCGCCCCGCTCCGCCAAGCCGCGCACGCGCGGCATCACCTCGATGATCGATTTCGGTCCGGACAATTTCGGCTGGACCGGCGCACCCGAAGGCATCCGCAACCTGCTCGCGGCGTGCGCCGACTATATTGATTTCGCCAAGATCTACGCACTGAATGCACTACTGATGCCGCGCGAAACCGTTAAGGCGGCGGCGCGCACCTACCGCGATTTCGGCGTGACGCCGTTCGCCGGCGGCATCCTGTTCGAATATGCGTGGCAGAAGAATGAGCTCGACGGGCTGGAGAAGCTGCTGCTCGATCTGGAGATCGGCGGTTTGGAGATTTCCGAAAACTATGTCTCCCTCACGCCGGATGAACGCGCGCGGGCCATCGAGCGTTTCCAGAAACGCGGCATCTACATCAAGTATGAATTCGGCCGCAAAAACCCGACCTTGCCGCTGGCGCTCGACGAACTCGCCGCGGTGGTCGCCGCGGTGGGCGCACAAGGCATCGAGCACGTCATCGTCGAGCAGAGCGATTTCGACATGCTGGTGGCGGCGCGCGCAGATGCGATACCCGCCCTGAAGACGCAGCCGTGGTTCGAAAAACTGGTGATCGAAGCCGATCCGTACCGTTTTCCCCAGCAGCACGCCGAATTGATAAAAACCTTCGGCAATGAGGTCAATCTCGCCAACATCACGCCCGGCCAGGTGCTGCGGCTGGAAGGCTTTCGCCGCGGTATCGGGCGCGCGGTTGATTACTCGATCATTCAACGTTGACACCGGCGGCGCTCGCCACGCTAAACGCCTGACGATATTCGCTTGTGACCGCAAATTTCATAATGTAATATTCGCGGCGTTCCAACCCGAGACCGCCCGCCGTGGAAGAAAAACAAACCCGCTCATCGATCCAGGTCATAGACCGCATGATGAATCTGCTGGAGGCGCTGGCGGCCCATCCCGGGCCGGTCAATCTCAAGCTGCTGGCCGCTGAAACGCGGCTGCATCCGTCGACCGCCCACCGCATATTGAACGTCATGGTCGGCAATCGCATGGTCGACCGCATCGAGCCCGGCACTTATCGCCTCGGCATGCGCCTGCTCGAGCTGGGCTCCCTCGTGCGCTCGCGCATCAACGTGCTCGATGAAGCGCTGCCGTTTATGCGCGAGCTGCAGCGCGCCACCGGCGAGACGGTAAACCTGTCGGTGCGCAAGCAGGATGAAGTGGTCTTCATCGAGCGCACGGCACCCGACAACCAGATGATGCGCGTCGTGCAGGCCGCGGGCAGCCGCCTGCCGTTGCATATCACCGCCGCCGGCAAAATATTTCTCGCCGCCGATGGTGCGGACCAGTGCCTCGAGTACTCCGGACGCACGGGGTTGCCGAAATTCACCGCCAACACGCTGACCGAACCGGGCGCACTGGTCAAAGAAATCGAGAGCGCGCGCCAGCACGGCTACGCCTTCGACGACGAGGAGGCGGAAAAAGGCGTGTCGTGCGCGGCCGCCGGAATCTACGGCGACGACGGCAGACTTGTGGCCGGCCTTTCGGTATCGGCGCCGTCCGAACGCTTCAGCAAAGCGTGGGCGGCCGAGATCAAGCAGATGGCCGACCGCATTTCGCGCGCGTTGGGTTTTCATGCCGCCAACCAGAGCTGACGCCGGCGCCGTGATGCTCGATCGACCGCTCGTCTTTCTCGACCTCGAAACCACGGGCGCCACGGCGGACTGCGACCGCATCACCGAAATCGGGTTGATCGAAGTCGAAGACGGCGCATACGTGCGCGAGTGGAGCACGCTCGTCAATCCGGAAATGCCGATCCCGCCGTTTATCGAGGCGCTGACCGGCATCAGCGACGACATGGTAGCGGGCGCGCCGCGCTTCGCCGAGGTCGCGCAGGGACTGAAGGAGCGTTTGCACGGGAAAGTGCTGATCGCGCACAACGCACGCTTCGATTACGGTTTTCTCAAGGCGGAATTCGGCCGCCTCGCAACGCGCTACGCGGCCGACCTCATATGCACGGTCAAGCTTTCGCGCAAGTTGTATCCCGGGCATGCGCGCCACAATCTCGACACGCTGATGCAGCGCCACGGTATCGCGTGCGAGTCGCGCCATCGCGCGCTCGGCGATGCGCGCGTACTGTGGGACCTCGTGCAGAAATGGCGCGCTGAACTGGGCGCCGACGTACTCAGCGCCGCCGCGGGAGCGCAGTTCAAGCTGCCGGTCCTGCCGCCCGCGATTTCCGCGCACGTGCTCGATGAATTGCCTGAAATGCCCGGCGTTTATCTTTTTTACGGCGATGCCGCACGGCCGGTCTACATCGGCAAGAGCGCAAATCTGCGCTCGCGCGTGCTGGCGCATTTTTCCGGCGAGAACAGAACTGCCGCCGATATGAACCTGTTTCAGCAGGTCAAGCGCATCGACTGGAAAGAAACCACCGGCGAACTCGGCGCGCTGCTCGAAGAGTCGCGACTCGTCAGAGAGCTGCTGCCTGCCGCCAGCCGGCAGGCGCGGCGCAACGGCGAAGTGTGCGTTTTCACCTGGCAACCCGGACTGCGGCAGGCGCCGCTGCTCGTGAGCGCGGCAGACATCGACTTTCGCAATGCCGCCGGCGCCTATGGCGCGTTTCGTTCCAGACGCGCCGCGCTCGATGCATTGGAGAAGCTCGCGCAGAAGTTCGATTTGTGCCGCATAGAGTGCGGGCTTGAAACAGGCGATGGCGCAAACAGTGCCCAGCACGACCTGCGGTTGATGGAGGCATTGTGCGAACTGAAACTGCAGACATGGCCCTTCAAAGGCGCGATCGGCGTGCGCGAAGCCCGCGCGCAATCCGGCGAAATGCACGTGCTCGATCACTGGTGTTATCTCGGCACCGTGCGCTCGGATAACAACCTCGATACACTGGACGCACGACCGGCGTTCGACCTCGATATCTATAAAACTCTGCAACGCATTTTAAAAAAGCCGCGTGCGGGCGTCGAGATAGTGCCGATTACCGCAGTATCCCTGGAGGAAACGACATGAAACTTGCAATGCAATGCGCGCTGGCCGCGCTGTCTGGCGCAATCGGCATCGCGGCGCCGGCCGCGGCGCAACAGTACCCGTCGAAACCGGTACGCTTCATCGTGCCTTTTCCGCCCGGCGGGCCGACTGACATCATGGGGCGCCTGGCGTCGCAGCGTCTCACCGAAGCGTGGGGCGTGCAGGTGGTCGCCGACAATCGCGCGGGCGCCGGCGGCAATATCGGCGCGGACTTGTGCGCAAAGTCGCCGCCCGACGGCTATACCATTTGCATGCTGACCGTCGCACAGAGCATCTCGCCGTCGATCTACCCGCGCCTTCCGTTCGACCCGTTAAAGGACTTCGCGCCGGTCACGCTGATGGCGACTTTGCCAAGTCTGTTGATGGTGCACCCGTCGCTGCCGGTAAAAAATGTCCGCGATCTCGTCGCGCTGGCGAAAGCGAAGCCGGGCATGCTCACTTACGCATCGACCGGCAACGGCACGAGCCCGCACATGCTGATGGAAATGTTCAAATGGCTGGCCGGCGGGATTGATCTCATACATGTGCCGTACAAAGGCGCGTCGCCCGCCATGATCGACCAGATCTCGGGGCAAATCGACGTTGCATTCAGCACGGCGATCGCCGCGCTGCCGTTCGTGCAGCAGGGCAAGGTGCGCGCGATAGCGGTATCGACAAAAGACCGCTTTTCGCCGCTGCCCGACCTGCCGACCATCGAGCAAGGCGGCATCAAGGGCTACGATGGCAGCTCATGGCAGGGTGTAGTGATGCCCGTCAACACGCCGCGCGACATGGTGATGAAAGCCAATGCGGAACTCGTGAAAATGCTCAAGGCGCCCGACATGAGGGAAAAGATCCTGCTGCAGGGCGGCATCGCCGTCGGCAATTCGCCCGAGGAATTCGCCGCGTTCATGAAAAGCGAAACCGACAAATGGGCGAAAGTGGCGAAAGCCGCCAAGGTCAGGATCGAATAGGCGCCCGGTGCCGTTGACAGGGATTCCAGCGGCGCGCACCGTCGGCGCCGTCCACATCGTGCAGCGCACGGACGACATCGTGCTGTATTTTCCGCCGCTGCGCGCGGCCGGTTCCGCGTTGACACTGGCGCTTTTCGGCAGCGCGTGCAGCGTAATCGGGCTCGCCGCGATCGCAGGGCTCGTCCGCTCGGGAGAAACCGCGGCATCCAGCATGCTGGCGCTGGCGTTTGCCGGCGTATTCGCGCTGCCATTGCTGATGCTCGGTCAGCTCTTCATCGTGATTGCGGTGTGGACCGCCGCCAACTCGCTGCAGGTCGAAGTGCGAGGCGCGGGACTGCGCATGGCTAGAAAGTGGTTCGGCTACACGCTCGCGCGGCGGGAGATTGCACGCGGCGACATCATCGCCGTCGAGAGCCGGCTCGCAGCCAGGTATCTCGGTGCCTTCGGCGCCGCACGCTACTACCGCCTGTTTGCGCGTGCCCGCAATCTGGCGCGGCCGCTATTGATTGCTGACAGCCTGCGCGGCACCGGCATGACGGAAGAGATCAGGCAATTGGTGATCGCCCAACTTGGAGCGCCGGAACTGGCAACGGCCGGCCGCCAGGCGCACTTCGCAACGGAAGACCCCGCGTGAAAAAAACCGCGCCGGTTTATGGCGAACGCGACGCCCGCCGCGACCTCG
>JBDSSV010000157.1:0-5713 GCA_039928535.1 Burkholderiales bacterium | reverse complement strand
CGGGTGATTGCAGGCGCTCTTTCTCCGGCGCGGGCGAATCGTTCTGCAGATACGGCTTGATCGAGTGATACTGCTTGAAGAACTGCGACATGTCGACGATCAGGTCGCGAATCACCGGCAGCCCGGGCAGCGGCCGTATCATGACCGGCTCTTTCAGGTCGGCCAGCTTGGTGATGCACGCAAGGCCGTTTTTACCGTTGATGTTCATCGCGTCCGAACCGCACACGCCTTCGCGGCACGAGCGGCGCAGCGACAGCGTATCGTCGTGCTCCTTGATGCGGATCAACGCATCCAGCAACATGCGATCGGTGGGCTCCATCTCGATGTTGTATTCCTGCATGCGCGGCTGCGCATCGACGTCCGGGTTGTAACGGTAAATCGAGAATTTCATCGCTGCGTCCTAATAGACACGGGGTTTGGGTTGAAACGACTCTACTGTCAGCGGCTTTAACTTCACCGGCTTGTACTGAAGCCTGTCGCCGTCCTTGAACCAGAAGGTATGTTTCATCCAGTTCACGTCGTCGCGATCGTGATGGTCACTGCGATCGTGCGCGCCGCGGCTTTCTGTGCGCGCGTCCGCCGAAATCATGGTGGAGACGGCGGTTTCGACCAGATTATCGAGTTCGAGCGCTTCCAGCCGCGCCGTATTGAAGACCTTGCTCTTGTCCTTGATGAAAGTACTCTTCACGCGCTCAACCACTGCGAGCATTTTGCGCACGCCATCGGCAAGGCTGTCCGGGAAGCGGAACACGCCGCAATGTAATTGCATGGTGCGGCGCATTTCGGCGCCGACTTCTGACACGCTTTCGCCGGACGTTGCACTGTCGAGACGCGCGAGACGCGCTAACGGCCGGTCTGCAGCATCTTTCGGCAAATCCTTGAACGCCTTGTCGCCCGCGATATCGCGGATCACCTGCTCCGCCGCGGATTTGCCGAACACGAGCAGATCGAGCAGCGAATTCGTGCCGAGGCGGTTCGCGCCGTGCACCGATACGCACGAGCATTCGCCCGCCGCATACAGGCCGCGCACGATTTTCTCGTTCGCCCCGTCCGGCACATAAACCTGGCCATGCATGTTGGTAGGGACGCCGCCCATCTGGTAATGACAGGTCGGCACTACCGGGATCGGGTCCTTGGTGCAATCGACGTTGGCGAATTTCATCGCGATCTCGCGAATTCCCGGCAGGCGCTTGTCGATCACTTCCGCGCCGAGGTGGTCGAGCTTCAGCAATATGTATTCGCCGTCCTTGCCGGCGCCGCGCCCTTCCTTGATTTCGGTCGCCATCGCGCGCGACACCACGTCGCGCGACGCGAGGTCTTTCACGGTCGGCGCGTAACGCTCCATGAAGCGCTCGCCGTTCTTGTTCAGCAGAAACCCACCCTCGCCGCGCACGCCTTCCGTAATCAGCACGCCGGCCCCGGCCACGCCGGTCGGGTGAAACTGCCAGAATTCCATGTCTTCGAGCGGAATGCCTGCGCGCGCCGCCATGCCAAGGCCGTCGCCGGTGTTGATGAATGCGTTGGTGCTGGCCGAATAAATGCGCCCCGCGCCGCCGGTCGCGAGCAATGTCGCTTTGGCCTGCAGCATCATGACTTCGCCGGTTTCCATTTCCATCGCGACCACGCCCAGCACATCACCGTCCTGGTCGCGGATCAGATCGAGCGCCATCCACTCGACGAAAAACTGCGTGCGCGCGCGCACGTTCCGCTGGTATAGCGTGTGCAGCATCGCGTGACCGGTGCGATCGGCCGCCGCGCACGAGCGCTTGACCGGGCCTTCGCCGTAATTGCGCGTCTGACCGCCGAACGGACGCTGATAGATGCGCCCGTCGGGCGTGCGATCGAACGGCATGCCGAAATGCTCGAGCTCATAAACGGCTTCGTTCGCCTTGCGGCACATGAATTCAATGGCGTCCTGGTCGCCAAGATAGTCCGAGCCCTTGACGGTATCGAACATGTGCCAGTGCCAGTTGTCGTCGCCGTCGTTGCCGAGCGAAGCGGCCACGCCGCCCTGCGCCGCGACCGTATGCGAGCGCGTCGGAAATACTTTCGACAATACGGCGACTTTCAGATCGGCTTCGGCGAGATGGAGCGCCGCGCGCATGCCGGAGCCACCGGCGCCGACGACTACCGCATCAAACTGTCTTTTCGCGATCGCCATTGCTTTATATGCTCCACAAGATCTGTGCCGACCACGCGGCGTAGACAATCAGCGCCGCGATAACAACGCCGTACAGCGCCAGGCGCAGCGCGCCGTTCTTGATGTAATCCATGAATATGTTGCGCACGCCTATCCAGGCGTGAAAGTACAGGCTGAGCAGAAACAGCAGCGTGGCAAACTTCATCCACTGCGGCGTAAACAATTGCCGCCATGCAGCGTAATCGAGCGCGGGCGCCGCCAGCAGCAGGCCGGCGAACAGCAATGTATACAGCGTCATTACGATCGCGGTTAGGCGCTGCGCCAGCCAGTCGCGCAATCCATAATGAGCACCGACAACTTCGCGATTTACCATAAGCGCGCTCCGATCACGGCGGTCAGGCCTATGCTCACGGCGAGCACTGCCCAGCTCGCAAAGCGCGCGGACGGCAGTTCGGTGCCGAGATCGATGTCGGCCGCCAGATGGCGAATACCCGCGCAAAAATGATGAAGGTAAGCCCAGAGCAGCGCGATCAGGCAGAGTTTGGCAATCGGCGACGACGCGCAGGACCTCAGGGCGGCATAGGTATCGGCGGACGCGAGGCTCGCCTGCCACCAGAACAGCAGCACTGGCAGCGCCAGAAATAGAAATGCACCGCTTACGCGATGCATGATCGACACGAACGCCGGTAACGGCAGGCGGATTTGTACGAGATTCAGATATTTCGGACGCGTAGTCATGTCTGCCGGGTCGGTTTGGAATATTTCTGCGCGCTTTGCCAGATTACAGGACACCTTGGCGCAGTGCGTTTCAAGGTTGAGCTGTCGGAAGCCACGATTTTAGCAGCAATTGGTGCATCGCAAAAGATGCGGCGAGTCGCCACGTGCAAATCCATGTATGACGTGGGAAACCATCCGACACTGCGGCACACTGGATTTATCGATCATGCCGGAACCACGATTCAAGAACCCGCATTATCGCGAGCGACGCGATGATGTCAGCGGGCGATGCGATTGTGCCGCGATACTTCGCGCGCAAGGCGCCACTGTCGCGCTTTCCGCTGCTCGTATGCGCACAGCGCGTTGCGTCTGCGGCGACGCCGCGGTTGGTCACGTGATATACTCCGCCAAGCCATTGTTTATGTTCCTTTACGTGGCGCACACCGTCTGATTTATCATTGTTCCCGGGAGCACCTTCAAAATGAAACGCCCTGTTCGCGTTGCCGTCACCGGCGCCGCCGGCCAAATCGGCTATAGCCTGCTATTCAGAATCGCCAGCGGAGAAATGCTCGGCAAAGACCAGCCTGTCATTCTGCAGATGCTGGAAATTCCGGACGAGAAAGCGCAGAAAGCACTGCGCGGCGTGATGATGGAACTCGATGACTGCGCGTTTCCGCTGCTCGACAGCATGGTGCCGGCGAGCGATCCGAACGTTGCGTTCAAGGACGCCGACTACGCGTTGCTGGTTGGCGCGCGGCCGCGCGGCCCCGGCATGGAGCGCAAGGACCTGCTCGAAGCGAACGGCAAGATTTTCGGGCCGCAAGGCAAAGCACTGTCCGACGTCGCCAGCCGCGACGTCAAAGTACTGGTCGTCGGCAATCCGGCCAACACGAACTGCCTGATCGCGATGAAAAACGCGCCGAAGCTCAAGCCGTCGCAATTCACGGCCATGTTGCGGCTCGATCACAACCGCTCGCTGACGCAGGTCGCGCAGAAAATCGGCAAGCCAGTCGCGAGCATCAAGAAGATGACCGTCTGGGGCAATCACTCCGCGACCCAGTATCCGGATGTTTTCTCGGCTGAGGCCGACGGCAAGCAAGTCTGGCCGCAGATCAACGACCAGACGTGGCTCGAGAACACCTTCATTCCGATGATCCAGAAACGCGGCGCCGCCATCATCGATGCGCGCGGCCTCTCCTCTGCCGCCAGCGCCGCCAATGCGGCCATGGACCACATGCGTACCTGGGTCGAGGGCACGGCCGACGGCGACTGGGTCAGCATGGGTGTGCCTTCGGACGGCAGCTACGGGATTCCGGAAGGCGTCATGTACGGCTATCCGTGCACGTGCAAGAACGGCAATATCGAGATCGTCAAAGGCATCGACATCAGCGATTTCAGCCGCACGCGCATGCAGGCCACGCTGAAGGAACTGCAGGAAGAACGCGACGGCGTAAAGCATCTGCTGGGCTAACGCGGAAGACGCGGCGAAAATATGCGGTGAAAAAAAGCGGTTGCCGGCAACGGTCTCCGCTTTTTTTGCGTCCGGGCGATTTTGCGCGACGCGCATTACAGCACTATAAGTAAATTACGCTGGGAGACGAAATTATGAGCGGCAATCAAACTGCCGGCGGTTTCAAGCCGAAAAAATCAGTCGCGCTGTCCGGCATCACCGCCGGCAACACCGAGCTGTGCACGGTCGGCCGCAGCGGCAACGACCTGAACTACCGCGGCTACGACATTCTCGATATCGCTGACCGGTGCGAGTTCGAGGAAATCGCCTACCTGCTGATCCACGGCACTTTGCCTGGCGCAGCGCAACTCGCCAACTACAAACTGAAGCTGCAGGCGCTGCGCGGCCTGCCGCAGGCGGTAAAATCCGCGCTCGAATGCATCCCGGCTGCCGCACATCCGATGGATGTCATGCGCACCGGCTGCTCGGCGCTCGGTTGCACGCTGCCGGAAAAAGACGAGCACAACATGCCGGGCGCGCGCGATATCGCCGACCGCCTGATCGCCTCGTTCGGCTCCATGCTGCTCTACTGGTTTCACTACAGCCAGAACGGACGCCGCATCGAGGTCGAAACCGACGATGAGTCCGTCGGCGGCCATTTCCTGCATATGCTGCACGGCAAGCCGCCGTCGGCGAAGGGGATACGCGCGATGCACACCTCGCTCAACCTGTACGCGGAACACGAGTTCAACGCGTCGACTTTCGCCTGCCGCGTCGTCGCCGGCACTGGTTCCGACATGTATTCCGCGATCACCGCCGGCATCGGCGCGCTGCGCGGGCCCAAGCACGGCGGCGCCAACGAAGTCGCGTTCGAGGTGATGAACCGCTACGCAAGCCCCGACGCCGCGGAAACCGACATCGTCACGCGGGTGGCCAATAAGGAAGTCGTCATCGGTTATGGCCACCCGGTCTACACCATCGCCGATCCACGCAACAAGATCATCAAGGAAGTCGCGCGCAACCTGTCGAAGGAAACTAACGATATGGCGATGTTCGACATCGCCGACCGCATTGAAGCGGTGATGATGCGCGAAAAGAAAATGTTCGCGAACCTTGACTGGTTCTCCGCCGTGTCGTATTTCAAGATGGGAGTACCGACCGCGATGTTTACGCCCATCTTCGTTATCTCGCGCACCAGCGGCTGGGCCGCGCACGTGATCGAGCAGCGTATCGACGGCAAGATCATTCGCCCCACCGCCAACTACACCGGCCCTGAGGCGCGCAAGTTCGTGCCGATGGCGGAGCGCGGCAAGCAAAAAAGCAAAAAATAATCGTCAACGCTTATTTATTCGCGGAGACCGCGCATGGGCTTCGGCATCCTAAAAACCCTCATTTCCGCCCTCATC
>JBDSSV010000156.1:0-6209 GCA_039928535.1 Burkholderiales bacterium | reverse complement strand
CGGGCAAGCCATTCAAACTGGCCATTACCGCGTGCATGAGAAAGCTGCTGACCATACTCAATGCGATGCTAAAAAAGAACCAATCGTGGAAACTTCAAGGCATTTCTTGACACGGTTGCTCCCCTTGAAGGGGAGGAGGAGTAAAGCCGCGTTAGCGCGTAGCCGCGCTGCGCAGCGTAAAAACGTACAGTCCAGCGATCATCAACAACAGCCCCAGCGCACTCAGTGCGAGCGACCAGTGGATGCCGATGATGCCGCCCATGACGCCGACGGTAATGCCCGCGAATGCACGCATGCCGAGGCCCGCCATGCTGAAGAGGCCGATCACGCGGCCGCGGATTTCCGACGGCGCGTTGATCTGCACCAGCGCCTGCGCCATCGAGCTGAACGACAGTTGCATGAAGCCGGCGACGACCAGCAACACTATGGCGAGGGGGTAGGCGTTTGCGGCGGCGAAGCCGCCAATCGCGCAGCACCACAGCATCGCCAATAAGAAGGCGGTTTGCGGTCTGGCTTTCAGCAGGCTGCGGCTTTCGAGCACTACGCCGGCTATAAACGCACCCGCGGCATCGGCGGCGAGCAGCATGCTGTATGCAAGGTCGGCGCGGCCGTGGCCGAGATCATGGGCGAACTCCGGCATCTGCGCCTGATACGCGTTACCGATGAACAGCGACGCGCCGCCGGCGAGCAGCGTCATGGAAACTATAGTGCGATTGTGCGCGATGCCGCGCACCGCGATCATGATGTCGGCGAGGCCGCGCACAGCGGCTGCATGCGCGGCGCGCGGCTTGAACGGCGCCTTCCACAGCCAGAAAAGCAGTGGCAGATAAATGAGCACATTGACGAGAATGCCGTGCGCGGGACCGAAGAGCAGCATGATGCCGCCGCCGACGGCGGGGCCCATCAACTGTCCCAATATGCGCGCCGTGGCGGCGAGGCGCACCGCGCTCTGCAGTTGCGCGCCGCCGACGATGTCGTGAATAAAAAGCTGACTCGCCGGCCCCCACAGCACGCCGGCCAGGCCGTGGATCACCAGCAGCACCATCGCGTGCCACATCTCCAGCGTGTCGGTGACGAACAGGTAGCCCCAGATCAGTGACACGACCATGAACAGCGCCATGCCGAGCTGGATGATGCGGCGCGGATCGAAGCGATCGGCGAGCGCGCCTGTGTAGACGGAAAACATCAGGTACGGCAGCCAGTGCGAAATCACCGCAAAGCCGCCGAGCGATTGCGAATGGAATTTCTCCCACAACATCCAGTAGCTGATCACGTGCTCGATGTTGTCGGCCATCATCGCGAGCGCCGAGGTGATGAAGTAGGCTCGGAACGCGGGATGGCGCAGTGCCGCGAACGATTTCTCAGGCGGCGCGGGAGTCGGGCTGCTGGTGGCGGTCAAAGCGGGCTTTCGGATTTCTGCGCGGCGCCGCGGACGGCGGGCAGCGATAAAGCCTGCGATAATAGAACAGCACCGGCTAAATTGGAAACTACCCGCTCGCGGTGCCGTATAGAAGCGCGGATACAGTCAAGTCAAAAAAGAACGTGCGCCCCGGTTCGATCCCTTACGACAGGCTTCGAAACCTCAGGGCGAATGAAAATCAACGCAGACTTATTTGAGGAGCAGCATGGAAGCCTATCCAAATCACGCCAAGCTTCAGCTCGAGGCTGGCAAAGTCTCGCTCGGCATGGGCTTGCGCCAGGCGCGCACCGTCGACATCGCCGCTATCGCTAAAACCTGCGGCTTCGACTGGCTCTTCATCGACATGGAACACAATTCGATGGACGTCGACACCGCCGCGCAAATCGCGAACGGCGCGCTCGCCGTTGGCGTCACGCCGATAGTGCGCGTGCCCGGCAAAGAGCATTACCACGCGACGCGGCTGCTCGATGCGGGCGCGCAGGGCGTCGTGGTGCCGCACGTCGATACCGCGGAAGAGGCGCGGCGCGCGGTCGCCAATTGTAAATACCCGCCGATCGGTCATCGCTCGGTCGCCGGCGCGCAGCCGCAGTTCGCGTTTCAAAGCGTGTCGATGGGCGAGGCGAGCAGCGTGGTCAACGCGCAGACGATGGTCATCGTCATGGTCGAAACGCCGGAAGCGATCGCCAACGTCGAAGCGATAGCAGCAGTGCCCGGCATCGACTCCATCCTCATCGGGACCAACGATTTGTGCGCCGAAATGGGCATCCCTTCGCAATTCGGGCATGCCGATGTCGAAGCCGCGTACGTAAAGACCATTGCCGCGTGCCGCAAGCACGGCGTGCATCCGGGCATGGGCGGCGTCTACGATCCCAAGTTGATGGAGAAATACATCAAGCTCGGCATGCGCTTCATACTGAGCGGCAGCGATCTCTCCTTCATCATGGCCGGCGGGCGCGAGCGCGCGAGCTTTCTGCACGGCCTCAAACTCTAACAACGCGTACTCCGGAGAGACACCATGCGAATAAAAAATTTCGGGTTGGGAATCATTGCAGCGGCGCTTGCGAGCGGCGCGTTGGCGCAGGGTTATCCGTCGAAACCGGTGCGGCTGATCGTGCCGGTGGCGGCCGGCGGCAACCTCGATCTCGTCGCGCGCTCTATCGCCCAGATTATGAGCGACAACATGGGGCAGCAGGTGCTGGTCGACAACCGGCCCGGCGCGAGCAGCCTGGTGGGCACCCAGCTCGTCGCCAAAGCGCCGCCCGACGGTTACACGCTGCTCGTGATGGCGAATACTTTCGTGACGGTGCCTTTGATCGTGCCCACCGCCGGCTACGATCCGATGAAGGATTTCACGGCCATTACGCTGACGTGCCTGGTGCCGCAGGTGATAGACGTGAACCCGGCGCTGCCGGTGCGTTCGGTGCGCGAACTGATTGCGCTCGCCAAAGCGCGGCCGGGCGAGCTGTCGTATGCGTCGTCGGGCACCGGCGGCACCGGCCACATGGCGACCGAACTTTTCAATCGTCAGGTCGGCGTAAAAATGCTCCACGTGCCGTACAAGGGCAATGCGCCGGCAATGATCGACGTCATCGGCGGCCAGGTCATGCTGATGTTCGATCAGGTGAGCACCTCGGAGGCATACATCAGAGCCGGCAAGCTGCGCGCGCTCGCCGTGACCAGCCGCAAGCGCTCGCCGTTGTTCCCCGATCTGCCCACCGTCGACGAGTCGGGGGCGCGGGGCTATGAAGACATCACTTTAAACGGACTGATGGCGCCCGCGGGAACGCCGCGCGAGATCCTGGTCCGCATCCAGGAAGAAGTTGCCAAGGCCGTGCGCACGCCGGCATTACACAAGCGCTTCATCGAGCGCGGCGTCGAGTTGACCGCCAGCGCATCGCCGGAAGAATTCGCCGCCTATCTCAAGGCCGAGATGGACAAGAAGGGCAAGCTCGTCCGCGAAGCCGGCATCAAGCTGGAGTAGAGTTCCCATGCTGCATTCGATTTCGCAATGGATCGCGCTCGCCGCTGCCGGCAGTCTCGCGTGCGCGGCTGCTGCCCAGCCTTTTCCCGTCAAAACCATTCGTCTCGTGGTCGCGACGACGGCAGGTGGGGGCTCTGATTTTGTCGCGCGGCTGATCGCCAGCAAGCTGACCGAGCCGCTCGGTCAGCAGATCGTGGTTGAAAACCGTGCGGGCGCGGGCAGCACGCTCGGTTACGAGTTCGGCATGCGGGCAGCGCCCGACGGCTATACGTTGACGGTGATCACGCCGAGCTATGCGATCAACCCGAGCCTTTATCCGCTAAAGTTCGATGCGGCCACCGACTACACGCCGATAGTCAAACTTGCGAGCGGGCCCTACGTCGTGGTCGTGCATCCTTCCCTACCCGTAAAAACGATGCCCGACCTGATCGCGCTGGCGAAGGCGAAGCCGAACCAGATCACGTACGGCAGCAGCGGACAGGGCGCGATCGTCCACCTGACGACCGAGCTCTTTCTATATATGGCCGGCGTGAAGATGGTGCATGTGCCGTACAAGGGCGGCGGCGTCGCTCTGACAGACCTCATCGCGGGCCAGATCCAGGTGGTGTTCGCAACCACGCAGACCGGCCTGCCGCAGGCGAAAGCCGGACGCGTGCGCGCGCTCGCGGTCACGACGCCCGAGCGCATCGCCGCCGAACCCAATCTGCCCACCATCGCGGAATCGGGCGTGCCCGGCTATGAAGTCACCAACTGGCACGGCCTGATCGGGCCGAAAGGGTTGCCGCACGCAATCGTCGACCGCCTGAATGCCGAGACGAACAAGATACTCAAAGTGAAAGAGATGGAGGAGCGCATGCAGAGCGACGGCATCGCGCCCGCCGGCGGCACCCCCGAGCAATTGCAGGCGCACATCACAAAAGAGATCGGGCAGTGGCGCGGCGTAGTGCAGCGTGCCGGCATCAAGATCAATTGACGCGCTAACCGGATTACGGTGGCAACCGGGTTGAAGTATACTAGTGTATACATAGGAATTCGCGCGGCGTTGCCGCTCCTTTCGAGTCACCCGTTCGATGAAAAAATCCAGCACGGTCGCTAGCGTCGCAAGCCCGTTCATCACCGGCGAAGGCGCGACGCGCGCGCTGGCTGCACACGCCGTCAACTTGCAATACGACGCTTTGCCTGCCGCGCTGGTCGAACTCATCAAGCAATGCGTGCTCGATACGCTGGGTGTCGCGATAGGCGCGAGCGGCCTCGCGCCCGAAGCCAAACTGGTGGCCGACTACGTGCGCGACATGGGCGGCAGACCCGAAGCCACGCTATGGGGTTACGGCGAAAGGGCGCCCGCGGCATGGGCGGCATTCGTCAACGGCGGCCTCGGCCATATGCTCGACTACGACGACGTTGGCGCTGGCGGTCACGTCAGCATCGCGACCATACCGGTGGCGTTCGCAGTCGCAGAGAAGCAAGGCGGCGTGAGCGGACGCGATTTGATCGCGGCGGTCGCCGCGGGCACCGATCTGCATACACGCATGAGCCTGGGTGTTACGATTCCCGACTGGACGATTACCGAGGGCTGGTTTCCGACCCAGCTCTTCGGCTTTATTTCAGGCGCGGCGACGGCCGGCAAGTTGCTGCGGCTCGATGAAGACCAGATGGAAAACGCGCTGGGCGCGGGTTTCAATCAGGCGAGCGGCAGCCGGCAGATGGCGGTAGGCGCCGCGACGCATATGCGCTCGATGCAGGCGGGATTTTCGGGGCAGGGCGCGATTCTGGCGGCAGAGCTCGCGCGGCGCGGCATCGTCGGCAGTAAGCAATTCCTCGAAGGCCGCTACGGTGTGTACAACACTTATATACGCGCGGAAAAACCCGACTGGAACGCCATCGTCGGCGAGCTCGGCACGCGCTTTCCTCTGCTCGACAAGCACGGCTTCAAGGTGTGGCCCGCTTGCGGCTACACGCGCGCGACGAACACGGCGATATTGCATCTGCGCGAAAAGCACAAATTGAAACCCGCGGACGTAGCGACGCTGACCGTCGTCGGCGGAACCGGCGCGACGAAACTTCTGTCCGAGCCGCTCGCGCGGAAACGCCGGCCGCAGTTGAGCATAGACGCCAAGTTTTCCATTCCCTTCACAAGTGCGGTTGCGATGGTGCATGGCGGCGTGGCGCTGCGGCATTTCACCGACGGCGCGCTACGCGACCCCGCCGTGCTCAGCATGGCCGACCGCGTGAGCTATCGCGAAGAAACGAATGGCGAGGTGCAGTTCGGCGGCGACTCGACGACTTCGCGGCCGACCGTCGAGATCCGCACGGTCGATGGTCGAGTGCTCAGTCACCGGCCCGACGGCATGCCGGGAGACCCGCGCAATCCGGTCTCCACCGAGTTGCTGGAGACTAAATTCCGCGACTGCATGTCCTTCGCGGCGAAGCCTGTCGCCGCGGACCGCGTCGAAAGCGCGATCAAGTTGATACGCAGACTAGAAACCGTCGCCGACGTGGCTGAGATCATCCGGCTTCTGTCTTAAGGAAAAAATGTTATGCAACAACATATACATCAGGTTGTCCTGAAGCCGGCAGGCGAAATCGGCCCCACCGCGCAGTTCGGCGCGTGGGTGGCCGCACTTAAGTTCGAATCAATACCGCCGGAAGTCGTCGACTACGCGAAGCTCTGCCTGCTGGATGGGCTCGGTTGCGGCCTCTTCGGCGCGATGCAGAAATGGGGCGTCATCGCAGCGGAGCTTGCAGTCGAACTGAGCGGCGGCGGTCCGGCAACGTTGTTCGGCCGCGCGCAAACCGCGAGCCCGACCG
>JBDSSV010000155.1:0-3416 GCA_039928535.1 Burkholderiales bacterium | reverse complement strand
CTACCACCTGGTAGCCGAATACGGCGGCGAGTTTCGGCGCAATCGAGCGCGCGACGATATCCAGTCCGCCGCCCGCCGAGTTCGCCGCAATCAACCGCACCGGCTTGGACGGGTAGTTCGCCGGCGCAGCATCCGCCAGCCACGATGTCGTTATGGAAATAACTGCCAATCCGATTACAGCTGCCGGACTATTTTTCCTGCTCATCATCGCTTTTCGCACACGCATCTCCTCGTTATTCGACTTTCACGCCCGCTTCTTTTACGACTTTCGCCCACTTCGCAATTTCAGACTTGACGAAGTCGCCCCACTCTTTTGGCGAGCTCGTCTGAATCTCGACTCCGGCAACTGCCAGCTTCTCCGCCACATCCGGCAACGCGAGTATACGCACGACCTCTTTATTGAGCTTGTTGACGATGGCTGGTGGCGTATTTGCTGTGGTGAAAAGCCCCTGCCAATCGAGCACGGAAAATCCCGGGATGCCTGCCTCGGACATCGTCGGCACCTGCGGCTCGGCCGGCGAGCGCTTGGGCGCCGTGACCGCGAGAGCGCGCAACTTGCCTGCGCGTACGAACGGAATCGACGACGGCATGCTGGCGAAGCTGCCCGAGATCTGGCCACCGACGAGATCGGCCATCGCCGGACCGCCGCCTTTATACGGAACATGGATCACATTGACTTTAGCCAGGATCTTGAACAGCTCGACCGCCATATGCGGCGCGCCGCCGGTGCCGCTCGAGCCAAACGTGAGCTTGCCGGGCTGCGCCCTGGCAAGCGCAATCAGCTCTTTAACGCTGGTCGCCGCCACGCTCGGATGCACGACCAGCAGGTTCGTCACATTCCCGGTATACGTGACCGGCGCGAATTCCCTGACGATGTCGTACGGCATCTTGTAGAGGCTCGCGTTGATTGCCATCGGACCTATGCTCGACAACAGCAAGCTGTAACCGTCGGGATTGGCTTTGGCCACGAGATCGGCGGCTATCATGCCGTTGGCGCCAGGACGATTATCGACGACGACCTGCTGGCCCCAGGATTCAGCCATTTTCTGCGCGACCACACGCGCGACAAGATCGGTGCTCCCGCCCGGCGCGAAGCCGATAATGAGGCGGACCGGCCGCGCCGGATAAACCTGTCCTGAGCCTGTCGAAGGATCCTGCGCGAACGATGCGGTGCATGCGCCGACGAGCGCGGCGAAAGCGAATATCAGGCGAAGCGTCATGGGATGCGTCCTTGTCGTTCGGGTAAAATCTGAAAAAGCAGGATCGAGAAGTGTGGATTGAGTGAGGCAAAGCTTTAAAGCAGTAGTGCGCTCAATCCTCAATCCTCACTCCTGACGCCTTCATTATAGCAATCGTTTATCACACCATTCCATATGGTTATTAAGGTCTCCCCATGAAAGCATGGAGCAATCCCTACAGCGTTTCTTTCGCGCGGTCTGTCGCCGGCTTCAAGAGCGGCAAAGAGACGCCGCGCGATTTTCTCGAGCGCTGCATCGCCAACATCGAGGAATACGAGCCGCGCGTCAAAGCGTTCGTGACCCTCAATATCAAAGGCGCGCGCAAGGCTGCCGACGAATCCACCAAGCGCTACAAAGCGGGCCAGCCGCTCTCGATGGTCGACGGTTGCCCGGTCGGCATCAAGGACATCATGGCCACCAAAGACATGCCGACGCAGATGAATTCGCCGGTGTTCAAAGATTGGCAGTCGGGGCAGGACGCGGCGTGCGTGCAGGCGCTGCGCCAGGGCGGCGCGATTATTCTCGGCAAGACAGTGACCACCGAGTTCGCGATCGGCTATTCGGGACCGACGACCAATCCGTTCGATCCCAAGCGCACGCCCGGCGGCTCGTCGAGCGGCACTGCGGCAGGCGCGGGCGCGGGGATGTTCGCGTGCGGGCTGGGCACGCAGACGCAAGGCTCGACGCTGCGCCCTGCTTCGTATTGCGGCGCCGTCGGCTTCAAGCCAACGATAGGCGCGCTTAACACGGCCGGCGTCCATCCGTTGTCGGCGACCAACGATCACCTCGGCATCATCGGCGCGACGCTGGAAGATGTCTGGCGCGTCGCCTCGCAGATCTCGCTCGGTGTTGGCAGCCCCGGGTACGGGTTCATGAACGGCGCGGGCGCGACCCTCCCGCTCGCAGTGCAGCCACAAAAACTTATCCGCCTGTATACGCGCGGCTGGGCTGAAATCGATGCAAATACCGAAGAGGCGTTCGCCGAAGTGATGACGGCAATGATCGCGGCCGGCGTCGAAATCGTCAGCAAGGACAACGATCCGCGCGTGGCCGCGTTTGAAGAGGCGCTCGAGCGCGACATCGACACCGCGCTCGACATCGTCGCCTATGAAATGAAATGGCCGTTCCAGGATTACGTCGCGCGTTACGGCAAACTCATCGGCAAGCGCATTCACGGGCTGATCAAGCGCGCCAGCGAGATGTCGCCCGCCGATTACGTCGCGCAGCTGGAAAAACGTAACGCTATCCGCGCGCAGTGCCGGCAGCTTGCCGCCGCGGTTGGCGCCGACGCCTATGTCACGCTTGCCTCATCCGGCCCGGCTATCGAAGGTTTCCAATTCAGTGGCAGCCGCACTTTCATCGTGCCCGGTTCGTGGTTGGGATTCCCCGCGTTCTCGTTGCCGGTCATGCAGTCGCAGGGATTGCCGTTCGGATTGCAACTGCTCGGGCTGGATCACAAGGATGGCAATCTATGCTCGATTGCGAACTGGGTGATGCGCGAACTCAGCTAACCACAATGGACACAGAACGGCGGTTACAAATTGTTTTTGACTAAGGTCTTTGCTTTAAATGCAGCGAGAAAAATTCCGCGACGCGCTTCCTCGCGTCCGCCCACGCTTCCGCATTGCCGCCGGTCGTCGCGCCGAAGCCCGACATTGAATTTCCGTTGTTGCGCCGCGCGACGTAGCGGATGGGCCGGTCGTTATCGAAGGCATGATGCGCGTCAGGATAGATCTTGATATCGACCGGATAGCCGGCCGCACGGCTCGTTTCAGCGAGGTGTCGGCACGGTTCAGCCGGTGTCCAATCGTCTTTCTCGCCGGTCAATATCAGTAGCGGTGCAATAGGTTGATAGACCCCGGAATAGCCGACGGGCGGGCCGAATCTTCCCGGCCGCGAAACCGACCATGCGCCATAACGCGGCCCGCAACCGGGATACAGCGCAATCGCCGCCACGAAGCCATTGCGTTTTACGTCGATCAGCGGATTGTCGGATTCAACCGGCACCACCATCGCCGCTAGCGTTGTCGATCCGCCATGCGAGCCGCCCATGATGCCGACGCGCTTGCCGTCAACAAACGGCAGCGCACGCAATGCCGCAAGCGCGCCATAGGCATCCGCGGCGCGCACATTCCCGAACACAGTGGTTTGCTGCGCGCTTGGCACCAGACAGACGCC
>JBDSSV010000154.1:0-2960 GCA_039928535.1 Burkholderiales bacterium | reverse complement strand
GCGCTCCTGAAACGGCTCGCCGTAACGCGATTTGCTTTTGATGAGGCCGAGTCCTTCGAGCGTGCGCGGCGTCGGTTTTAATGCCACCGGCCATGCGCCATCGACGACCGCCGGATCCATGTCGAGCTCGGCGCGGTTGACGTCGACCCAGGTATTCGGAAACAGGCAGTAGAGCAGCGTCGCACCGGCCTGCGGCGCGCCCGAATATAAGTCCTCGACGTACATCGACACATTGTCGTGCACGGTCGTGAACGCCAGCGGCGAGCGGTATTCCTTCGGATATTCGCGTCCGCTACGCGATACATCTACAATCAACGGCAATGGCGCGGCGGCAGGCTCGTAACGCAGGTAGAGTCCGGGTTCGGCATGTATCATCGGCGGTCCAGAAAAAATAGCGAACGAAAGTGCGGAGATCATAATGCAAGCGGTGCAACGTTGAAACAACTGTGGTGCGGAATGCTGTGCGCATGCGTGGCGGGCGGCGCAATGGCGGCCGATTTTCCCGAGCGTCCCGTGCGTTTCGTCGTGCCCTATACGCCCGGCGCGATCAACGACTTCATCGGCCGCCTGGTCAGCCTGAAGCTGTCGGAGATGTGGAAGCAGCAGGTAATCGTCGACAACCGCGCGGGCGGCGGCACGACGATAGGCACCGACATCGTCGCCAAGAGCCCGCCCGACGGGCACACATTGTTGCTCACGGCGACGGCATTCGCGATCAATGCCGCGTTCTATCCGAAGCTGCCGTTCGACACGTTGCGCGATTTTTCGGCGGTTACGCAGATTGGAGCGGCGTCCATGCTGCTCGCCGTCAACGCGCAATTGCCGGTAAAAAACGTCAAGGACCTGGTGGCGCTTGCCAAGTCGAAGCCGGGACAGCTCGCCTACGGGTCCACTGGCAGCGGCGGTTCCGCGCATCTGATGGGCGAGATGTTCAAGTCGATGGCTGGCGTCGATGTGGTGCATGTGCCCTATAAAGGGTTGGCGCCCGCGCTCACCGACGTGATGGCGGGGCAGTTGAGTTACACCTTCGGGACTCAGCTCGCGCTCGACGGCCCGATGAAAACCGGCCGCGTGCGCGCGATCGCCGTCACCGGCAAGACGCGCATGCGCACGGTGCCGGAACTCCCGACCATCGCCGAAGCCGGTTATCCCGATTACGACATGACGGCGTGGTGGGGCGTGGCCGTGGCCGCACGCACGCCGCGCGCGGTCGTCACGAAGCTGCACGACGACATCGTGCGCGTGCTCAACATCCCCGATGTGCGCGACCGGCTCTCGGCGCAGGGCGTCGAGATCGCCGCCACCACGCCGCAACAGTTTGAGACGTTCGTGCGCGAGGAAATCGTGCGCTGGGGCAAGGCGGTCAAGCAGTCGGGGGCAAAGCCGGATTGAGCATGGAAACGGGAGGCGTGATGAGGGCCAGGGCTTTTGTGTCATTACTGGCTGCCGGCGTGACGTGGGATAAGGTCATCGAGACACTCAGTTTGAAGATTGACTAGAATAACAAGTCATTTGGAACCGCCGATGGACGCCGATAAAATCAAAAGCAAAGAATATCTGGATGTAATAGACGCGACGTGGAAAGAATAAGAAATACTTTTTTGTTGCTTGTTTCTCATCGGCGTTCATCGGCGTTTATCGGCGGTTAAATATTGTTCTGGTCCGGAAGGAAATGAATCATCGAACGTAAACAAATTGGCCTCGCCGTCGTCGGCTCGGGCCGCATCGGCGGCTTGCGCGCGAAGCTCGCGTCGTCGCATCCGGCCGTGAATTTCATAGCAGTGTCGGACACCAATCTTGGCGCCGCGCAGAAACTGCAGAAAGAGGTCGGCGCGCAATTCGCGTCGGCGAGCAACGACGAGATCATCTCGCGTCCTGAAGTGACCGCGGTGATCGTCTCGACCAGCGAAGGCGAGCACCTGGCACCCGTGCTGAAGGCAATCGAGCTCGGCAAGGCGGTGCTGGTCGAAAAGCCGCTCGCGCTGAATATCGCCGATGCCGATCGCATTGTCGCGGCGGCGGCGCAAGCTGGAACCGATCTGCGCGTGGGCTACAGCCGGCGCTTCAAGGACCGCTATTTGATCGCCAAGGAGCAGATCGTGCAGGGCCGCGTCGGCAAGATCGTCGGCGGCGCCGCTCGCGTGTTCAATTCGCGCGCGCAGGCGCTGGCGATGATGAAGCGCAATCCGGAAGCGACGCCGGTCGTGGACGCGCTCACGTACTACGTCGATCTCATGAACTGGCTGCTCGAAGGCAACGCGCCGGTCGAAGTGTTCGCGCGCGGACAAAAGGGCGTGTTGAAGGCGGCGGGCCACGACGTGGATGACGTGAACTGGTCGATCGTGACCTATGCCGACGGCGCGGTGGTCAACCTCGGCGTGAGCTACGCGCTGCCGGAAAAATATCCGTCCCTGGGCCATGCGGCGCGTGTCGAGATCCTCGGCACCGAGGGCGTGATCATTCTCGACGACGATCATACCGATCAGTTGATGTACAGCAACAAGGGGGTGCCGCACGTCTACCTGCCCGATCACAACGTCAATATGGTATTTTTGTCCAGCGGCACGCCCGGCGACTGGGCGCTCGGCGACTTCTGGGGGCCGATCGCCAACGAGACGCGTGCCTGGCTCGATCATCTGGCGACGGGCAAGGCGTGCGTGCATGCGACCGCTGCGGATGCGCGCTGCAATCTCGAAGTGACGCTGGCGATACAGCTTGCCGCGGCGAGTGGCAATTCGATCAAGCTGCCGCTCGCCGGATAGAAAAGCAGGAATGAGGATCGAGGAGCGAGGATTGAGAATCAAGACGATATTGGCAGGAGTGTTCTGCGCGGGTTTTGGCATGGTGTGGTCGATAGGCGTGCAGGCAGATGCCTATCCGACGAAACCGGTCCGCATGATCGTCGCCTACCCGCCCGGCGGCGGCACCGACATCGTCGGCCGCATGGTGGCGCTAAAATT
>JBDSSV010000153.1:0-3274 GCA_039928535.1 Burkholderiales bacterium | reverse complement strand
CGCCGAGCATGCCGGCGGCGACCGGCCGGTTGTCGACGACGAACTGCTGGCCGAGGCTGTCGCCGAGCTTTTGCGTGATGTAACGGCCTATCGTGTCCGAGCCGCCGCCAGTTGCCTGCGGAATGATGAGGCGGATCGGGCGCTCGGGATACGACGGCTGCGCGGCAATTGCGCCCGCCGCCATTGCCAACAGGACAATACTTAAGAGCGGGCATCCGGTTGTCTTCGTGGTTCGCATCGTTAAATCCCCAATTACCTCAGAAAGTTTTAAACCCATCCCCATCCCAGACCTTCCCCTTGCAGGGGAAGGTGAAGATAGTGCTACGCATATACTACGAAGCGCTCACTTGCTGTCGAGGTAGATATCGCGGCCTTTTTTGACGTCGGCCTTGCGCAGCCCGCCGATGCGCGCGTGCAAACGGCCGCGGCCGGCGCCGACGAGTATAACGACCACCTCATCGGGCAAAGGCGCATCCGGCATCGTCGCCTGCACCGTATCGTAGTGCGAGCGTACGTACAACGCGTCTTTGAAGGCGAGCGGGACATCCAGCGTTGCACCAAGCGCGCCGCGCTTGACGTTGGCCGCCATCCACGCCGTCGCGTCGCCGAGCGCTTTGCGCACGCGCGTGGCAAATGGCCGCGTGATCGTGGCGTAGCCGTGCTCGATTTCTCCCTGCGTGCCGACGATGGCCCCCTTGCCGTAACTCTCCACGCGCCGCGGATCGTTGCCGAACTGCTCCAGCAATTTCTGCACCAGCAGAGTTCCCAGCTCCGCGCCGAATTCAATCAGCGGCTCGATGTCGGCCGGCGGCTTCCCGGCGTAAGGGTTGTGAATTGCCGCCATCGCCGCTACGCGTATCAACGGCGGCCCGTCGGCACGGCCGGCTTCAAGCCGTATTTCTTCGACCAGCACGGCGGTCTTGCGGACCGTAAAACGCATGTGCGAACTTTTCTTCGGCATCGACATTTCCCTGCGCCGTATTATTTCGCGCCTGCCGCGACAACTTCCTTCGCCGCGCCGCCCCAGCCGTTCTCGGTGATGTCGACAACCACGCCGTTCGGATCGTGATACTTAACTTCGTAAAATCCGGCGCCGGCCGCCGGCTCGCCCATCCAGTAGCGGCCGCCTTCGGCCTCCATCGTCTTGCGCGTCGCCGCGACGTCATCGACCCAGAAGCCGATATGGTGGATGCCGACGAAGCCGAGACCGCGATCTTCCCCGGCAGCCTCCACCGTCTTGTAGTCGAGCAGCGCGAGGTTGATCACGCCGTCGCTCAGATAAACGCCGCGCGCGTATTCCCAGTCGGTCTCGCCGACTTTGTGCATGCCGAACACGCGCATGTAGAATTCGGCGGCTTTGTGCGGATCGGGCACCTGCATTGCGATATGTCTCAACCTTGCCATGTCCGGTCTCCTGATGTTCACTGAGGGGGGATCAGTCAGTTTTGCAACTTTAGCACCCCGGCTGCCTCGCACCAAAATCAGGCCGGCCACCGCCGCCCCTGCCCGTTTTGGTGCGGCCTCGTGCTTATACGACGGACATTTACCTTGTACGGGACTACCGCGTAAAATGAAGTGCTGAATTCCGGGCAGTCAGCCGCTCCTGGCACACGCATTGCTCCCGACCACAAAGTGCCCTTCGAAATGAACATGCCAACCAATGGCGCCGCGACGGTGCCGCGCTGGTTTAACGAAATGTACGACGGCGACGGCGCGCCGCGCGAGCACTATGCGCCGTTCGCGCAATGGCTGGGCTCGAAGCCGGTCGAATTCATGCTGCAGAAGCAGAAGGAAGCCGACACGCTGTACGCGCGCCACGGCATCACTTTCGCCGTCTACGGCGACGATACCGGCGTCGAGCGCTCGATCCCGTTCGATATCATTCCGCGCATCCTGCGGCCGGGCGCGTGGAAGGTGCTGTCGGAAGGCTGCTGCCAGCGCGTGCGCGCGCTGAATGCGTTTCTCAAGGACATCTACCACGGCCAGGAAATCATCAAGGCCGGCATCATCCCCGAGCAGCAAATACTCGGCAACACCCTGTACCGCCCCGAAATGCGCGGCTTCGACGTGCCGGCGGACGTCTACATACATGTCGCAGGCATCGATCTCGTCAAGGTCGACCGCGACACTTTTTACGTGCTGGAAGACAATCTGCGCACGCCGTCCGGCGTGTCGTACATGCTGGAAAACCGCAAGATGATGATGCGGCTATTTCCGGATCTCTTTTCGCGCATCCCGATTGCGCCGGTCGACCACTACGCCGACGTACTGCTCGACAACCTGCGCGCGGTGGCGCCGCCAGGCGTCAGCAATCCGACGGTCGCCGTGCTGACGCCCGGCTCTTACAACAGCGCATATTTCGAGCACGCGTTCTTAGCACAGCAGATGGGCGTAGAACTCGTTGAAGGACCCGATCTCTTCGTCGCCAACAGCTACGTCTACATGCGAACCACGCATGGGCCGCAGCGCGTCGACGTGATTTACCGACGCGTGGATGACGACTTTCTCGATCCGCTGGAATTCCGTCCCGATTCGATAGTCGGCGTGCCCGGACTCTTCGGCGCCTATCGCGCCGGCCGCGTCACCCTTGCCAACGCCATCGGCACCGGCGTCGCCGACGACAAATCCACCTATGTGTACGTGCCGGACATGGTGCGTTTCTATCTCGGCGAAGAGCCCATCCTGCAAAACGTGCCGACGTACCAACTGGGCAAGCCCGACGATCTCAAATACGTGCTGGCGAATCTCGCCAGCCTGGTCGTGAAGGAGGTACAGGGTTCCGGCGGCTACGGCATGCTGGTCGGCCCGGCCTCGACCAAGGCGGAAATCGAGACCTACCGGGCGCGCATCATGACGACACCTGCTGCCTTTATTGCGCAGCCAACGCTCGCGCTATCGACCTGCCCGACCTACGTGCAGTCCGGCATCGCGCCCCGCCACGTCGATCTGCGTCCGTACGTGCTGTCGGGCAAATCCGTCTCGCTGGTGCCGGGCGGGCTTACGCGTGTCGCTTTGCGCGAAGGCTCGCTGGTGGTGAACTCGTCGCAGGGCGGCGGCACCAAAGACACCTGGGTGCTTGAAAGCTAGCGATCAGTAATCAGCGATCAGTCAAAATGCAATCAAACTCGAATTCAGTGTACAGCAACGGGGACACAGTACTCGGCAAAGAGCCGGGGCATGCTGAACGCCGACCGCTGACCACTGAACACTGAATATGCTCGCCCGCGCCGCCAACAACTTGTACTGGATGTCACGCCATATCGAGCGTGCGGAA
>JBDSSV010000152.1:0-3675 GCA_039928535.1 Burkholderiales bacterium | reverse complement strand
TCCGCCCTCCACGCGACGCTGCGTTGCTCGTCTTGGCAATAGAACGACTATTGCCTTCACCGGGCGCCTTGCCCTCACCAATTCTGGCGGCAACGCACACGTGTTTCACTACGTTAGGCACTCTCAGCCGCCGCGCGTGTGCACGAAGCGCTCGTGCGCCTGCAGCGCGGCCAGCGCATGACCGGCATTGCTCATCTCGTCATAGACCGGGATACCGAGCGCCAGCGCGCTGTCGCGGAATTTGCGCTTGCGCGCTTCCAGTTCCGGGTCGCCATCGGAGCGCAGCACGAGCAGGAAATGCGCCTGCCCCGGATAGTGCGTCTGCACACGCAACGCCGCCTGCAGCACGTTCTCGATCACTTCGGGCGGCGTGCGCCCGGCGAAAGCGGACATGTTGAGATGCATGACGAGCGCTTCGGGTTTGCCCTTGGCGTAGATTTCGTCGAGGATTTTTTCGGCGACGCTCCCGTTTTCCTGCTGCAGCGTGCTGACGGGGCAATCGACCGGATTGGTGATGCTGGTGCCGGGCGGCAGCTTCAACGCAGCGAGCGCGTCGAGTGCGGGTTGGGCGAACGGCGTCACATCGAGTCCGAGGCGAGCGAAGCAATCGGTCGCCAGCACGCTGGTACCGCCGCCGTTGCCGAACAATACGACGCGTTTGGTCGGATGCGCGGGTTGCGGCGTCAGCATTTGGAAGATCAGCAGCGTGTCGATGAATTGATCGAGGGTATCGACCAGCACGCAGCCGGTCTGACGCGAGAGCGCGATCCACGCACGGTCGTCGCCCGCCAGCGAGCCCGTATGCGATGCCGCAGCGGCGAGCCCCTGACCCGTGCGTCCGCCTTTGAGTATGACGACCGGCTTCGCCGCCCTGGCTGCGCGCAGCATATCGAAGAGGCGGCGCCCATCCTTCGCCGTCTCGATGTAGAAACCGATGACTTTGGTTTGCGTATCGGCGAGATAAAACTCGAGCAGGTCGGACGGCGTGACGTCCGCGCAATTGCCCACGGTGACCAGGCCCGAAAATTTGACGCCGCGGGACAAGCCACGCCGGATGATGTCGGTGCCGAGTCCCCCGCTTTGCGAAATCACGCCGACGTGGCCAACTTCGGTCGGGCTGATTTCGGTAAAGGTGATTCTGCCACGCGGAGTGTAGATGCCGAGGCAGTTCGGGCCCAGCAGGCGCATTCCGCCCGCCCGCGCCGCGCTCAACAGACGCGCCTCCAAGTCCTTGCCTTCGTCAACTTCACCAAAGCCGCTCGATACGACTTGCGCATAGCGCACGCGGCCCGCGGCCATCGTCAGCAAATCGGGAACCTGGGCGGCCGAAACGGCGATATAGGCGTAGTCAACCGGCAGTGGCGTTGCGCCGAGATTCGGATATGCGGGCAAACCATCGATGACCGTTGCGGTTGGATGAATAGGATAGATCTCGCCGGTATAACCGTACTCGCGAATGCGGCGGATGAATACATTGGGCAAAGCGTTGCCCTTGCTCGAGGCGCCGACCACCGCGACGGTCTTGGGCATAAATAAAGGCGCATAGCGCGCCAGCATCGCGTCTTCGCTCATGACAATATGAACCGCGCGTCCACGGCTACCGCGCCGTTCGCGGAAACTATCAGGGGATTGATGTCTGCTTCAATGAAGTCGGCGGCATGCTTCATCAGCAAGCCATCGTCGCCGCCGATTTTCAGCAGCACTTCGATAATGCTTTCGCGCGAAACCGGTTTCTTGCCGCGCGCGCCTTTAAGTATCGCCGCGCCTTTGAGGTCTTCTAGCATTTCCACGGCATCCAGCCGCGTGATCGGGCAAATGCGAAAAGCCACATCCGCCAGAACCTCGACGAAAATCCCGCCGAGCCCGACCATGACCAGAGGCCCGAAATCCGGATCGCGTACCGCGCCGACCACGACTTCCTGCCCGGCAGGCGCCATCTCTTCAATCAAATACCCGTCGATGCGCGCGTTCTTAATCGCGGGCAATGACGCCATTGCGGTTATCGCCTGCTCGACTTCGTCCGCGCTGTGCAAGCCGATTTTCACGCCGCCCGCATCGCTCTTATGCAGAATATCCGGCGACATGACCTTCAATGCCAATGGCGGTTTTAGTTTCTCGATTGCGCCGGCAACGTCATTTACATTCTTTACCGTCACGGATTTCGGCACGTCGATTTTGAAGGTCGCCAGCAGCTGCTTTCCGGCTAATTCGTCGAGCGCGGTCCGTCCCTGCGTACGGGCTGAAGTAACGAGTTCGGCGCCGGTCATGTTTTTTTCTTCGTCAGCACTTCAGGGATGAGGCCGGTATGCACGTCGCCCGCGCGGAATTGTTCCGAGCGCAATATCGCGATGACCGCGGGAATGTTGGTCTTGGGCCCTTTGATGTCGAAGGCTTCAAGCGCCTGCACGAGCTTGTCGATCGCCAGCTCGCGCGTGGCTTCGTGCACGATCACCTTGGCTATCATCGGATCGTAATACGGCGTCACGTCGCGGCCTTCGGCATAGCCCGTCTCGATGCGGATCGCTTTGTCTTCGGGCGGGCGGAACACGGTGAGCTTGCCGGGCGAGGGGAAGAAATTTTTCGGGTCTTCGGCGTAGACACGCGCCTGCATGGCATGACCGTTAATGGCAAGTTTGGCCGGCAGGATGTCGCCGAGTTTCTCGCCGGCGGCGGAACGTATTTGGGCTTTGACCAGATCGACTCCGGTCACTTCCTCGGTAACGCCGTGCTCGACCTGCAGCCGCGTATTCATTTCCAGAAAGTTGAACGAGCCGTCGGCGCCCAGGATCATTTCCACTGTGCCGATATTGTCGTAGCCCATTTCCTTCATGATCGCCGCGATCTGGTCGGCCACCGCGGTCACTTGCGCGCGGTCAAGCGCGGGGCCCGGCGCTTCTTCGATGACTTTCTGATTGCGGCGCTGCACCGAGCAGTCGCGCTCGAATAAATGAACTGCGTTGCCGTGCTGGTCGCCCAGCACCTGGAATTCGACGTGCCGCGGCCGCTCGAACAAGCGCTCCAGATAGACTTCCGCATTGCCGAAACCGCGGCTCGCCATCGAGCGCGAGCGTTCGACCACCGCGAGCAACTCGCTTTCGTCTTTGGCCGGCAGCATGCCGATGCCGCCGCCGCCGCCCGCCGGCTTGACCAGCACCGGGTAGCCAATGGCGCGCGCTGCGGCGAGGATGGCATCCGGCTCCATCGGCAGCACGTCCGAGCCTTTTGACATCGGCATCCCGTACTTCGCCGCAATCTCGCGCGCGCGCGTCTTGTGCCCCATCGCATCTATCCATTTCGGCGACGGGCCGATGAAATGCACGCCGGCATCCGTCACCCGCTGCGCGAATTCCGCGTTCTCCGACAGGAATCCATAGCCTGGATGCATGCCGTCGACACCCGCGCGCTTGAACACGTCGAGCAGCACGTCCTGATTGAGATAGCTGTCGCGCGCGGGTGCGGCGCCTATCGCGTAGGTCTCGCTCGCCATTTCCAGATACGGGGCGCCGTAATCGGCCTCCGAATACACGGCCACGGACTTGATGCGCATTTCATGCAATGCACGCAGCACGCGCGCGGCAACCGCGCCGCGGTTGGCTACTACAACTTTATTAAACATCCTTAGAGTCCTGTGAGGGGAGAGGCGTGAGGCGTGAGGAGAAAGCGCTTTTACGCCTC
>JBDSSV010000151.1:0-2753 GCA_039928535.1 Burkholderiales bacterium | reverse complement strand
CTTCAGTTCGGCGCCCCGAATTGACACTGTCGCTGCGCGCAGTCGCGCTGTTTCTGCCCGCATCCCCGCGGTCGCGTACTGCCAGGGGACGCCGTTGAGAAATGAAATCGAGGCCCGCGATGCCGCGCGGCTTGGCGAGACAACCGACATCGTGACCGAGGCAATCGCCAGGCGCTTCGGCCAAGGCGCGGTCGATGGCAAAATTCAGGCGCACGTTGTTATAGTAGAAAGATGAAAGTCGCCTCATGACCAGACATCTCATCAACTCCGGATCGACGTTCGAGGATGAAATCGGCTGTTCGCGTGCCGTTGTCGATGACGAGCGGGTCTTCGTTGCAGGCACGACGGGCTTCGACTACGCCCGGATGACGATTGCGAGCGGCCTGCTCGAGCAGACGGAACAATGCCTGAAAAACATCGAATCCGCGCTGCGCCAGGCCGGATCAAGCATGGCGGATATCTTCTGCGTAAATCTCCGCGAAAGCGGCAGAATTTCCCGCGTGCTGGCCCGTGCTGGGAAAGTACTTCGGCGAGCAAAGTGACTGATCGCAAGCGCGCGGAGATTTAGGGTATTGCCGGCGATCGGCTGGCGCCCGCAGAATCCCGCTTTTACGGGTGCGCGAGCTCCTTGATTGTCTTCATCTCGCAGGCGCATGCCTGCAAGCCGGCCGGCTTCGTTACATACCGATCCGCCTGCATGCCGAAACTCTTGAGCATGTCGCGCTCGATTTTTGACGAGGTCAGCACGACGACCGGAATGTCCCTGAAACTCTCCTTGCGCTTCATTTCACCCAGCAGCTCGTGGCCTTTGAGGCTTTGAATGTTCAGGTCGAGGAGCACGACGTCGGGTTTCGGCACGTGATCGTACTGTATGGTCCGACAGAGGTATATGAAGGCGTCGACGCAGACTTCGACGACATGAAGCTTGTGCGGCACGCCGGCAGTCTCCAGCGCCGCGCGCGTCATGCGGCACGTTGTCTCAAACGCATGCGCACTTAACGGCGCGCGGGAAGCGGGATCGTAGGTACAACGACTACGCTGATGACCATCCAAATTTGCGCCCGGTGTTACATTTTGTAACAGATTATTACGCATAGGAAATGTAATAATGGCATAGCTGTTTTTGGAGAAGGCAAGCATGAAGTTTCGTTTACCCGTCTTGTTTATTCTGGCGTGCCTGGTAGTGGGTTTCACCGCCAGTAATCCGGCAATGGCTTGGCGCCACGGCGTCAGATTCGGAGTTTTCGTCGGGCCGGGCCTCTGGTATCCGCCGTCTTACTACCACTATCCGCCCTACTACTATCCACCCTACGCGTATCCCCCGGTCGTTGTCGCACCCGCGCCAACCACTTATATTGAGCAAGCAGCAGCGCAACCGGCAGCCGCGCCGGCGTCTGGCTTCTGGTACTACTGCGACGAGTCAAAAGCTTATTATCCGTACGTCAAAGAATGTCCGGGCGGGTGGCAGCGCGTCGCGCCGCAGCCGGCCAACCCGTAACGCCATCGCTCGTCCGTGAAATCCGCTTTTCGATATTTGTTGTTGGTCGCGCCGCTGGTGTTGGCTGCATGCACGACCATACCGTCCGGCCCCGGCGTGATGGTGTTGCCGGGAACCGGCAAGAATTTCGACGATTTTCGCTTGAACGACATTGAATGCCGCCAGTTTTCGAACGCGCAGATCGGCGGAAAATCTCCGAATCAGGCCGGCACTGACAGCGGCATGAAAAGCGCGGTGGTCGGCACGGTGATTGGCGCCGCAGCGGGCGCCGCCATCGGTGGCGGCCAGGGCGCTGCGATCGGCGCCGGCGTGGGACTCGCGGGCGGCGCAGTTGCAGGCACTGCATCCGCGGACCAATCCTCATACGGATTGCAGCGGCGCTACGATATTGCGTATACGCAGTGCATGTACGCAAAAGGTCACAAGGTTCCGGTGTCGGGGCGCTTCGAATCGGCAAATTCGCCTGCTCCGGCTGCGAGAACGCCGCCGCCACCGCCGCCGCCTGGAGCCCCGCCTCCGCCACCGCCGCGTTGAGCGGCACGCTGCGCTTTACGCGCAGCTAACTTGACGTAGTTCCGCGGCGGTTTTTCAATGCTATCTAGCGCATTGCCCGGAGATTTCATCCGTGGCAACATGCCCGCACGAGGAGGAGCACGCGCATGGAAATCCGCCACATGGGGCCTATCGGCGCGCTGATCAGCGGCGTCGACGTCAAAACCATGGACGACGCCACGTTTGCCGCAATTTATCAAACGTGGCTCGACTGCAACGTCATCTGCGTGCGCGATCAGCACCTCGCGATCGACGACTTTCTCGTCTACAGCCGGCGCTTCGGGACGGTCAGCCCGCACCCCGCGAAAAGCACGCGCCATCCCGAGCGCCCGGAGATCACGCTGCTCGGCGCCAACAAGTTTCGCGCCGACGGCACGCTCGACCAGAACATTTATCGGCGCGGCGCGGAGGGCTTTCACACCGACGGCTCTTACGAAGCAGTGCCATACAAGGCGACGCAGCTGTATGCGATCGCCATTCCGAGTACGGGCGGCGATACGCATTTCTCGAGCGCGTACGCCGCCTATGAAAACATGCCGCAACGCCTGCAGGACCGCCTCGAGGGCAAAACTGGATTGTTCAAATATGGCGGACGCAAGCAGGCGGACGCGTTGCTGAATGAGGAAGACCGCAAAGTGCCGCCGGTGCGCCATCCGCTCATCCGCGTGCATCCGGAAACCGGCCGCAAGCTGCTCTATTTCGA
>JBDSSV010000150.1:0-2586 GCA_039928535.1 Burkholderiales bacterium | reverse complement strand
CGGCATGCGCCTTTTGAGCGCGCGCAACGGCACCCTCGGCATCGACATCGCGCGCGCCGCGCGGCCCGACGTGATATTGATGGACATCAATCTGCCGGGCATGAGCGGCATCAAGGCGATGCAGATTTTGCGCGCCGATACGATGACCGCGCACATTCCGGTCGTTGCGTTGAGCGCCAATGCGCTGCCGCGGGACATCGAGCGCGGCCTGGAGGCCGGGTTTTTCCGCTATCTGACCAAGCCGATCAAGGTCGCTGAATTCATGGACACGCTGGATGTGGCCCTGAAATACGCCGATCAAGAGATCGTCCATAGCGCGTAAAGCGGGACCCGGGATGACAAACCTGCGCGATGAAATCGGCAATCTGGCGGCGGCCTTCGGCAGCACGGCGGCCGATCTCAAGGACAATCAGGACAAGCTGCTGAGCTACGGCCGCGGTCTCGAGACGCTGGTGTCTGAACGCACCGCCGAGCTGGCTCACGAGAAAGCCAATCTCGAAACCAACGTGGCGGAACGCACCGCGCAGTTGAGCGCGGCCAACGACGAGCTGCGCAGCCAGGCGACCGAATTGTCCAAGCGCAACCAGGAAATCGTGCTGTTCAGCAAGATGAACGACTTCCTGCAGACCAGCACGACTGAAGCCGAGGCATATTCGATCATTTCGGACGTCGTCACGCAATTGTTTCCCGATGACTCGGGTGCGGTCTTCGTATTAAGCACCTCGCGCAACATGCTCGAGGCAGCCGCGGTGTGGGGGCCGTTGCCGCCGGCGAATGTGATCTTCCCGCCGAACGAGTGCTGGGCACATCGCCGCGGTCAGGCCCACCTCGTGGTCGGGCATGAGCGGCGCTGCGCCCACGTGGCCGACGACGGGCACATGTACGTGTGCCTGCCGCTGCTCGCGCAGGGCGAGACCCTCGGCATCCTGCATATCCTCGACAGCGCGGTCAAAAGCGACAAACCCGATGAAGAACGCATGGCGGAAAAGTGCCGGCTCGCCAAAATACTCGCCGATAACATCGGCCTGGGCATCGCCAACCTGAAGCTGCGCGAATCGATGCGCAATCTGTCGATCCGCGATCCGCTGACGGAGCTTTTCAACCGGCGCTACATGGAAGAGGCGCTCGCGCAGGAACTGCACCGCACCAAGCGTAATGAGGTGCAGCTCGCCGTCATCATGATCGACATCGACCACTTCAAGCAGTTCAACGACACATTCGGACACGATGGGGGCGATGCGGTATTGCGTACCCTCGGGAATTTTCTCAAGAAACACGTGCGCGGCAGCGATATCGCCTGCCGCTATGGCGGCGAGGAATTCATTTTGATCCTGTCGCCATCGACGACGGAAGGCGCGCGCCAGCGCGCCGAGAAGATCCGCGAAGGGGCGGGCCTGCTGAAGGTCACAAACGCCAGCCGCGACCTCGGGACCATTACGCTGTCGCTGGGAGTAGCCATGTTCCCCGATCACGCCGCGGATGCGGCTACCCTCATCAAAGCGGCCGATATTGCGCTCTACCAGGCCAAGCGCGACGGGCGCAACCGCGTGGTCATGGCGGTGCCCAAGTTAGAGCAGCAACGCTGATACGTACTTTAGCATTGGTGATGTTCCCTCCTGGGGCATTGCAGCAGATCCACGGAGGCAGGCAATGTCGAGCAGTCTGGCAGCGGACGTAGTCGACGACGACGCGGGAACCGGCGAAGTCATCGCGGAGGTGCGGCGCGAAGCGGCGCTGCTAAAAACCGGCGCGCTGCAGAACGCCATCCTGAACAGCGCCAATTTCTCGAGCATTGCGACCGACGAGAAGGGGGTCATCCAGCTGTTCAACGTCGGCGCCGAACGGATGCTTGGCTACATGGCCGCCGATGTCGTCAACCGGATCACGCCGGCCGATATCTCCGACCCGCAGGAGCTCATCGTGCGCGCGAAGGCGCTCAGTATCGAGCTCGCCACGCCGATCACGCCCGGCTTCGAAGCTCTCGTTTTCAAGGCCTCGCGCGGCATCGAGGACATTTACGAGCTTACGTACATCCGTAAAGACGGCAGCCGCTTTCCGGCGATCGTTTCCGTCACGGCGCTGCGCGAGGCGCAGGGCGGCATCATCGGTTACCTGCTCATCGGCACGGACAATACTGCGCGCAAGCAGGCGGAAGAGGCGCTGCTCAAGGCGGGCGCGCTGCAGAGTGCGATTTTCAACAGCGCCAATTTCTCGAGCATCGCCACCGACGACAAGGGCGTCATCCAGATTTTCAACGTCGGCGCCGAGCGCATGCTGGGTTATACGGCAGCCGAAGTGATGAACAAGATCACGCCGGCCGACATTTCCGACCCGCAGGAGGTGATTGCGCGCGCGGCCGCGCTGAGCCTGGAGCTGGCGACCACGATTACGCCGGGGTTCGAGGCGCTGGTATTCAAGGCCGCGCGCGGCATCGAGGATATTTACGAGCTCACGTACATCCGCAAGGACGGCAGCCGTTTTCCTGCGGTGGTGTCGGTGACGGCGCTGCGCGAGGCGCAGGGCGGCATCATCGGTTACCTGCTCATCGGCACGGACAATACTGCGCGCAAGCAGGCGGAAGAGGCG
>JBDSSV010000149.1:0-3852 GCA_039928535.1 Burkholderiales bacterium | reverse complement strand
CCGCGCTCGAATTCGTGCTGCAAACGGTTGGCGCCCAAACGATAAGCCAGAACCGCGGTTTGCATTAAAGCGGGATTAGGAGCGGCGATCTTGCCCATGAACAGGGAGGTTCCTATCATGCCGTCGTTGCCGGTAATCGCAAGCGCTGCAGCGGCTCCGTCTTGCGTCATGCATACCGGGGTCACGATGCCCGCGACAGGGAAATACGCAAAGCGTGCGCCGCTAGGGCAATCCTGGAGCATCAACCCCATGGGCAACTGCACAAACTCCAGATAGGGGCGGAGGCGCTCATATTCTATCTCGGGCAACGCCGCCAGGATCTGGTTTCCCAGCGGAGAATGGAGCTTGCATACTTCCGTGTCCGGCTGCGCGATCGGGGAATCAATCAGTCCCTCAATGGCAGATAAAGAACGCGCTCCGTACGGCAGCGCGCGAAAACCCGTCTCGCTCTGCTTGCAAAGCCGCATCTTTCGTGTGCCTGACGACAATGCCGCATCTGACGAGACCGTGCTCGTCAAGGCGGTCCATTCAATTGCTGGAGGATTCTGGTCCATGTTGTATTGATCAATCGATTAAATCATGCCTAATTGCGTAATGACTAATGTGCGCGTTGGTCTTCAACCCCATCTTCTCAAGACAACGAGTGCGGTAAGTGCTGACCGTTTTAACGCTCAAGAATAGCTCGTCGGCAATTTTGGAAACCGCTTGGCCTGCGGCGAGTTTACAAAACACCTGAAACTCCCGCTCAGATAGTTCCGTATGCAGCGCGTTCTGGCCGTCGCCGCTGAGATCGCCGGCGAGCTGGTCGCCCAAAGCGGGGCTCACATATCTGCGTCCGGAGGTGACCGTGCGGATAGCGTCGACGAGCTGTTCAGGCACGCATTCCTTGCACACGTAACCCATGGCGCCGGCGCGCAGCAAATTAATTGCGTACTGATGTTCAGGGTGCATCGTCAGGATGAGCACCGGTAGATCGGGTTTGCTGCGCTTGATTTGCTTGAGCGTGTCGATGCCGCTCATCCCGGGCATCGAGATATCGAGCAGGACCACGTCCCAATCCGATTCGCGCACCATCTTGAGCGCGTCCGTACCGGAGCTGGCTTCGCCGGCGACGTCAAATTCCTTATATTCGGCGAGCAGGCATTTTAGTCCTGCCCTCACGATCGGATGATCGTCCACTACTAAAATTTTTTTCATCCTGCCCCCATTTTCCTGATTGACTCGCAAGTAATGAGCCATGGGGGACATGCGGCACGAAGCGGCATTTTGTCACAATCAATAGGCATATTGACGCGGCTTAATGGCACAACGCGCAGCGGGCCGGGAGGAATGTGCCAGAAATTCGACGGTGGTGTCGAACTTGCGGCGTTACGCTTCAGCTCTGCCTCATGAACGCTTTGTTCGATCAACTGCAAGGAATTCAACTGGACAAATTAGGACGACTGCGAAGCCTACGCGCCTACTCAATACAACAGAGAAGTCATGCGACTGATGTGATAATTTTTACCGTGTCGATCTGCCTGTTGCGCGCGTATCAGACGGCGCCGCTTTGCCCGCCGCCGCTGAATTCGCTCCACATTTGACGATACGCCGCCTCCAGATCCCGCACTCGCATACGCGTGTCGAAAAACGGCGCCGCGCGTTCCGCCAGCTTGCGCTTGGTCGCGCCGAGCCAGGCGCGATCGTTGCCGAGCCGGATCGCTGTATGGACGTAGTCGCTGCGGTCGCGCCGCACGAGTTCGGGCATATCCGCTGCCGTCATCAGGCTGGCGGCGACGCGGCCGGCGAATTGCTGCGTTGGCACAGTCAGCACCGGCACGCCCGCCCACAAGGCATCGCTCGTGCTGCTGTGTCCGTTGTGCCACCCTACGGTATCGAGCGCCAGATCGGCGCGCCGCAGACGCTCGAGATGCGCGCGTTTGGACGGCGTGCGCTGCGCAAACACCACCCGCTCCGGGTCGACCTCGCACGCGCGCGCTTCGTTGCGCAGGTTGCGGACGGTCAGCTCGTGCGCGCCTTGCAGCCACAGCACGCCGTGCGGCACGCCGCGCAATATTTCCATCCACGCACGAAAATCATCGCGCGTGATGCGCGAAGCATTGTTGAAATTGCAGAATACGGCGGCATCAGCCGGGAACTGCGATACCGCGACTGCATCTTCGGTGCCGTCTGCGTCGGTGCCGTCGCTCACCATATAGCAGTGCGGCACGTACGCGAGCTTTTCGCTGAATGCCGCGGCCAGCGCCGGCGGTGTCGCGACCGGATCGGTAATAAAGTAATCTATAAAAGACGCGCCGGTCGTCGCGGAAAATCCCAGGTAATTCACCTGCACGGGCGCGGGCCGCCGCGCCAGCACCGGCATGCGGTTGCCGTTCGTATGGCCGGCAAGATCGACCAGCACATGGATCCCTGCCGCAGCGATGGCGGCTGCCAATTCGCTGTCGGTCAGCGCGCGCGCGTCGACGAAGCGATCGACGCCGTTCATGATTGCGCTGCGGTAGCTGCTGCCGTCATCGGGTCCGTATGAAAAAGCATGGATCTCGAACTGCGTGCGGTCATGCAGAGCGAATGCGTGGGCGAGCAGGTGGCCAACCGGATGATCGCGGAAATCCCGCGACAGGTACCCGATGCGCAACCGCGCACTGCGTGTGTCAACATCCGCGGCGCCGTTGCGCGCCAGCGGTTCGATACCGCGCGCACAGTCGCCGGCGTGGTAGGCGGCGACGTCTTTTACCAGCGCGGAATCGAGCCCGAGGTATACCGCAGTCAGCGGCGAAATGTTGCGCATCCACTTCGCCGCGGGTTCACCGGCAATCATCGCGCGCAGGGCGTCTGCCTCGTTGCCGGCGCGGTCCCAATCGCAGACTTCCAGCAAACAGTGCATCAATTCTTCGCGGGCGTGCGCGAATGCGGGATCGGCGTCGGTGGCGGCTTTATAGTGCTGGAGCGCCTGCTCGCGCTGGCCGGACGCGCGCATGATATTGGCGAGGTTGTAATGCGCCGGCGCGCAGCGCGGCTCGAATTCAATCGCGCGCTGCAGCCACGCGACGCCCTGCTCGCCCTGGTCCTGCTCGAGCAGCACGATACCCAGATTGGTGGCGATCACTGCGTCGCGCGGAAACTGCGCCGCCGTGACGCGCAGCAGTTGCTCGGCTTCGCGCAAGCGGCCTTCGCGGCGCAGCGCCAGGCTGCGGTTGATCGACTCGTCGGGACGCGCGCGCGGCCCGAATGCCGCGCGCAGGACTTTCCAGAGCATGATACGGCTGCCCGACTCTAGGCGGGCACGAACGCAGCGCGTGGCGGCGTCTCCGCAGCCACGCGTGCGGTCAGCTCTCGGTGTCGAGGAAGCTGCGCAGCCGCTCGGAGCGCGACGGGTGGCGCAGCTTGCGCAGGGCTTTCGCCTCGATCTGGCGTATGCGCTCGCGCGTAACGTCGAACTGCTTGCCGACTTCTTCCAGCGTGTGGTCGGTGTTCATTTCGATGCCGAAGCGCATGCGCAGCACTTTCGCTTCGCGCGGCGTGAGGGTATCCAGCACGTCCTTGGTCGCATCGCGCAGGCTCGCGTAGACGGCCGAGTCCGACGGCGCCATGGTCGCCTGGTCCTCGATGAAATCGCCCAGGTGCGAATCGTCGTCGTCGCAGATCGGCGTCTCCATCGAAATCGGCTCCTTGGATATCTTGAGGATCTTGCGGATTTTCTCCTCAGGCATTTCCATTTTCTCGGCGAGCAGTGCCGGATCGGGCTCCTGCCCGGTTTCCTGCAATATCTGGCGCGAGATCCGGTTCATCTTGTTGATGGTCTCGATCATGTGCACCGGGATGCGGATGGTGCGCGCCTGGTCGGCGATCGAG
>JBDSSV010000148.1:0-2950 GCA_039928535.1 Burkholderiales bacterium | reverse complement strand
GCGTCTGATTTTCCGTCGCACCCTCTGCGCATGATTGTGCCCTACGCGCCGGGCGGCAATGCGGACATCATGGCGCGCCTGATCGGCCAGCGCCTGAGCGAAAATATCGGCCAGCAGGTCGTGATCGACAATCGCGCCGGTGCCAACGGCGTCATCGGCACCGAACTTGCCGCGAAAGCGCCGGGTGACGGTTACACGATCGTGCTGGTCGCCAGCTCGCTGGCGACCAATCCCAGCCTCCTGAAAAAACTGCCATACGACGCGCAGCGCGATCTCGCGCCCGTAACGATCGTGGGCTCGACGCCGCTCATACTGGCGGCCTATCCGGCACTGCCTGCATCGACGGTGCAAGAGCTCGTCGCGCTTGCGAAAGCGCGGCCCGGGCAATTGAATTACGCCACGTCCGGGCAAGGTTCGCCGGCCAATCTTGCCGGCGCGCTGTTCAATTTCATGACGGGCGTCAATATCGTCCACGTCACCTACAAAGGTACTGCGCAGGCGACTACCGACGTGCTGGGCGGGCATGTGCAGCTCTTTTACCCGAGCATGACTGCGGTGCTGCCTTACGTCAAAGCGGGCAAGCTCAAAGCGCTCGGCATGACCAGCCTCAAGCGCTCGCCGCTGGCATCCGAAATCCCCACCGTATCTGAGTCAGGGATTCCAGGCTATCACGCCAACATCTGGAACGGCGTGCTGGCGCCGTCCGCAACGCCGAAAATCATCATTGCGCGGCTCAATTCCGAGCTGGTGCGCGTGATGAGCGCGCCCGAGACACGCGAGCGCTTCGCCGCCGCGGGCGCCGAAGCGGCACACGGTACGCCCGAAGAATTTCGCAGGTTTATTGCGGCCGAGCAAGTCAAGTGGGCCAAAGTCATTCGCGAGTCGGGCATGCGCGTCGAGTTTGAACGATAGAACTCAATGCAAAAGCTCGCTGACAAGCCGAATGTATGATTGCAAGACCCCGTGGGTTCCCTACTCCTGCATCGCAATCAGCAGTGATTCATTGATTCACAGCATAGGTCAACCTGCACTCGCAACGCGGGGATCCCTCGGGGCAGTAGTTGTCGATCAGGGATCTATCAGTGACTTAGGCAATGGAAACGCTGAAGTACGCCGATCCGTCATGTTTGGAGTTGTAAACTGCATTTTGGCCTGCGGCCGTACCTAGAGCGAAATGGATAGGCTCCCTTCCATCTGGCTGCGCGGAGACTCTGATATTGAAATAATCTTTACTAATATTTTCATACCTCCGCTTCGAGCCGGAAAATCCGGCTACCTGCTCCACAAGCTGCCCGGGATTGCTTGAATTCTGCCTGTTGCGAGCACTAACACTGCATCCGCTCCATGACTTCCATCCCAGCGGCAACAGGGCGTTATAAACAGAAGCGCAGATTTCAGTTACTGAGAGATGACTCGCGAATACTCTGTTGACTGTTGCAGTTTTACAATCGGCATCGGCACCGCTTTCTTGATAAACGAGGGTACTCGTAAAAGAGATTTTTACTGTTTCAAATTCAGCAAGCACCACATTGCGTAACCTTTCGCGCTCCCTCTCCGTATTCAGCTCGTCGCGATACCAAAGTCCCGCTGCTACTAGAACACTGGTGAATCCGACGAACCACGCGATTTTTGCAAAGGCTGTCATGTTATTTCTTGGTTGAACGTTGTCATTTATCACCGGTCCAGAACTTGCCGTCGAGCCCGGAAGCAAAGTCACCGTCGATGAGCACGCGCAGCGGAATAAGGGGGCGCAAACCTTATCTTTTTTGTTGCTAGCTGAGGCCTCACTACGTCAGGCGCCTGCCGAATCATGTTGGTGAGAACGCAAGTTCCCCATAGTCAAGTCCAATTCTCGACCGCCAAACCCCCAACGCGGCGGAAGTGTTTTTCGTTGTTGGTCACAACTACCGCGCCTATGCTGCGCGCGTGAGCGGCGATCATCAGGTCCATGCCGCCGATGGGCGTACCGGCGGCTTCCAGCTTGACCCGAATGTCGGCGTAATGCTCCACCGCCGCACCGCCCCAATCGAGCACCGCTAACCGGCGCACGAAATCCTCAACGTCCAGGCGCAGCGCTTTCCTCGCCCCCGCTGCTTTCACCCCGTAGGCCAGCTCGGCCTGGGTAATCGCCGATATGCACAACTGATCGCTGTCGAGTTTGCCGAAGCGCTCACGCACGGACCGAGGACGATTCCTGATGATGTAACTGCTGATGTCCGTGTCGAGCATGTAGCGCTTCATTTGAACATTCTCCGCTTCTGCGGCGGCAAATCCGTGCGGGCCGTCATGAAGTTCGCTGGAACTCTGGGTTTGGCATCAAAAAAATCGTCCCACGAAGTCGGCTTGGCGGACAGAATCACCTTGTCGCCGACTCTGGTGACGAACACTTCGCTGCCCTTGAATCTGAATTGAACGGGCAGGCGCACCGCCTGGCTGCGTCCGTTCTTGAATAGTTTCGCGGTTTGCGGTCGGTCCATGGCGACACCTTTTCATTGACAATACGGCGTCAGTTTAAACGCTGCCATGGAATATATCAAGGTATATACCGGGTAAGGCACACGAGGTCTTGCAATCATATTTTGATTTACGTAGCCCGCTCATTTTCGTGATTGCAAGACCTCGCACGCGTCGCACATCATTGTCACTTATCACCGGTCCAGAACCTGCCGTCGAGCCCGGAAGCAAAGTCACCATCGATCAGCACGTACAGCATCTTCACTTCCTTACCCGACCGGTTGCTCCACGCGTGGCTGGTGCCGCGCTGTATCACCACGTCGCCCGCCTTTAGCTGCACATCGCCCTCGTCGAGCAGCAGCGTGATCTCGCCTTCGAGTACCACCGCGTAGTCCACGGTCTCGGTACGATGCATCATGGGATGGCGGCCACCGCGTCCATATGTCGAGGCTTCTCCCGCGCCGCTCTTTATGAAGAGTTCGCGCGCCTGTTCGGG
>JBDSSV010000147.1:0-3306 GCA_039928535.1 Burkholderiales bacterium | reverse complement strand
CGCTGTTGAATCAGGACGGCATCGCGATACGCACCGGCCACCATTGCGCGCAGCCGGTGATGCAGCGCTTCAAGGTGCCGGCGACTTCGCGCGCATCATTCGCGTTTTACAACAACATGGCCGAAGTCGACGCCCTGATCGCGGGCATCCGCAACGTCCAGAAGGTGTTCGCATCATGGCGGACCCCAAAGCCCTGTACCAGGAAGTGATCCTTGATCACAACAAGAAACCGCGCAACTACGGCACGCTGGCGGATGCGACGCACAAGGCTGAAGGACACAATCCGCTGTGCGGCGATCACCTGACGCTTGCGCTCAAGCTCAATGGCGAGCAGGTCGATGCGATCGCTTTTACCGGCGAGTCGTGCGCGATCTGCAAGGCCTCGGCCTCGATGATGACCGCGGCCGTCAAGGGCAAGACGCGCGGCGACGCCGAGACCCTGATTCACGAGTTCCGCGAAATGGCGACCGGCGCGCTCGACTACGTGAGCCAGCCGCATCATCTCGGCCGGCTCACGGTATTCGCCGGCGTGCGCGACCTGCCGACGCGTGTCAAATGCGCGATTCTGCCGTGGCATACTCTGCACGCCGCTTTAAATTCGGTCAGCAGCACGTCGACCGAGTCCGAAGACGACCCGATGCACGCACCGATTGGCGACGCCTGAAACAACAATGTTTAATGTTGAATTTTGAATTATAAATGTCCGGATTTTTGATTCAGCATTCAACACTTAAAATTTAGAATTCAACATTGCATCTATAACATGCCGAAAATAGCCGAAATCGAAGGTACGCCCAATCCCAACGCGATGAAATTCATCCTCAAGGAGCCGTTGACCTGGGGAATCACGCGTTCGTACGACAATGCCGAACAGGCGAAGGACGACCCGCTCGCCAGCCAGCTATTCAAGATCGAGCACGTGACCAACGTGTTCTACGTCGACCACTGGATCACGGTCACACAGGATGGCGGCGCGGACTGGCATGAATTGCAACGCAAGCTTGCGGAGCCTATCCGTGGCGCACCCGCGGCGGATGAGCAAACCGCTGCCGCAACCGCGGAGTCCGCCACGACCCTGGCCAACTTGAGCCCGCAGGACCAGGAGCGGCTCGACAAGATCAACGAGCTGCTCGACGAGCAGATCCGGCCGTACCTGCAAGGCGATGGCGGCGATCTTTACGTCATGGGCCTCGAAGGCAATACGCTCTCGGTGCATTACCAGGGGGCGTGCGGCAGTTGTCCCAGTTCGCTGTCCGGCACGCTCGCGGGCATAGAAAATCTCGTCAAATCCATAGAGCCCGACATACAGGTTATTGCGGTGTAGTGTATTGCCCCGCGGGGCGCGCAAAAAACTAGAACACGGAGGAGTTGCCATGAATACTTGCGGTCGCGCATGTGTGTTGCGCTGGTGGGCGGGTGTGCTGGCCTTAATCGCGCTGACGGCCGGCGCGCAGAGTCAATATCCGAACAAGCCCATCCTCGTTGTCGCCGCCTTTACCGCGGGCGGCGACTCCGATCTTGCCGCGCGCAACCTGACCGCGGTGTTTCCAAAATACACCGGCCAGACCGGCGTCGTGCTCAACAAGGTCGGCGCCAGCGGCGCGATCGGCTCTGAGTACGTGAAAAAAGCGCCGCCGGACGGCTACACGCTGCTCCTCGCGCGCGTCGGCTCGCAGGCCACGCTGCCCGCGCTCAAGCCCGACCTCAGCTACAAATGGAACGACTTCACGTTCCTCGGCCTGCTCGAGCTCAATCCTTACGTGTGCGCGGTGCGCGCCGATTCGCCGTACAAGACGTTCGGCGACCTCGTCGAAGGCATCCGCAAAAATCCGGGCAAGCTCAAGTACAGCACTGCCGGCGTCGGGACTATCCACGAGATGGGCCCGCAGATGCTGTTCGATATCCTCAAGCTTGGTAAGGATGCCGGCATCCAGATCCCGTATAAAGGCGGCGGCGACGCCACCGTCGCGCTGCTGTCGGGCGAAGTCGATATCAATTGCACGAACCTTGGCACGGCGCTCTCGTTCATCAAATCAGGCCAGCTCCGCGCTCTGATGACGACCACGCCCTTGCGCTACAAGGAAATCCCGAACGTGCCGACGGCGAAAGAGGCGGGCTATCCGCAGCTCGAACGCATCATCGGCTGGAGCGCGCTCTATGGGCCGCCCGGCATGGACCGCAAGCTGGTCGCTTATTGGAGCGAGGTGCTCAAAAAGGTGGCACAGGATCCGCAATGGGTCACCGCGACGGAACGCATCGGCTCCGTGCCGAATATCCTGACGCCGGAGGAAACGGGTCGCTTCGTCAAGGAACAGTTCGAAACCTACGACCGCCTCGGCAAGGCGATCGGCCTCGTGCTGCGCTGACAACGGTGGCTTGCCCGCAGGTCAATTGAAAAGATTGAGGACGCCGTCGAGCCCGACGTAAGTGAGCGCGTGGGTCGCTTGCGCGCGCACGACGGGTTTCGCATGGTAGGCGACGCTGACGCCGGCTTCCGCCATGAACTTCAAATCGTTGGCGCCGTCGCCAAGCCCGATGATTTGTCCGTTATTCAGGCCGAGCTCGTCGCGCACCTGCAATAACGCCGCCCGCTTGACGTCCGCGTCGACAATTTCACCCACAACCTGGCCGGTCAATTTGCCGTCAACGATCTCGAGCGTATTTGAACGCGCGTAGTCGAGGCCGAGCCGCTGCTTAAGCCGCCCCGTAAAAAAAGTAAAGCCGCCCGATAGCAGCAGAGTCTTGATGCCGAGCTCGCGGAACCTCGCGAGCATTACTTGGGCGCCGGGCGACAACTTCAGCCGTTCGTCGTATACGCGTTGCAACGCAACCGCATCCAGACCCTTCAATAGCGCGACGCGCCGGCGCAGGCTTTGCGGGAAATCGAGTTCGCCGCGCATCGCGGCGGCGGTGATCGCTGCAACCTGCGGCTTCAGGCCCTGCATGTCGGCTATTTCGTCGATGCATTCGATCGTGATCAATGTCGAATCCATATCCATTACGCAAAGCCGCACGTCCGAGAGCTTGCGCGTGTTCGGCAAGAACGCGTAGTCGAGCTCGACTGCATCGCAATGCGTTGCGATGGCGGGATGCGGCTTCGCGTCGCGCAGGCGGAAGGCGCGCGGCGTTATGGCTTCGATGGCAGAGGCGCCGGCGAGCTTGGCAATGTCTTTAAGGTCGCGGGTCTCGACCTCGGGGCCTTGAATCACGAGATTCATGGGGTAGGCATGCCGCGGCGTTGACGAGCGGCGATTATACCGGAGCGCCGTTGTGATACCGCGAGAGCAGAGCGGGCAGCCTCGAATG
>JBDSSV010000146.1:0-3697 GCA_039928535.1 Burkholderiales bacterium | reverse complement strand
AAACGCAACGAGGCCATCAAGCGGGCCACTACCTTGCAACGGTTTTGCGATCGCGCAGGTTCGCAAAACCTCGTTTGCCGTAATGGAAAACGCGCCATTTCGCCCGCGAGCCGCATTCAGTTTGGCTTTCGTGGCGGGGCTAAAACTCCGTGCGAATTAGTTCTCCTCCGTAACTGATTCGCTGCGAACTTTGTTGTCTGAGAAAGTTCGTGTGCCGAACGTGCTTGAGCAACGGCGGAATTTTCAGTTCTTAAGCTGTGGAGCGTGACCGAGAGCACGCGTGTCGAGTAACGCGCGGCACGCGCGAGCGACTTACCAACCGTAGTCTCGTTCCTACGAATGAAAACGATGTGCGCCTATGGAAGCGTATGAGGTACGCGGACACAATGCTGCCACATCATTCACAGGAGGATCCGAAATGTCATCGCCGTCACACCCGTCTTATATGTCTGCATTAATAATCATCGTCTCTCTGGCTGCACCCTTGGCGTACGCTGCCGAGCGGAGCGCGCCAAGCGACCCGTCGCGCGCGCAGTCGACAGCAGTCGACAACACCCGAGTCAACAAGGCCGACAAGGGAAACGCGCAGCTAACGCCGCAAGGCCAGGGTAAGGCCCAGTCTGACCGGGACCGCGCCGCCGCCATTCGCAAGGCAGTTGTCAAAGACAAGTCGCTCTCGACTTACGCGCATAACGTGAAAATCGTGGTCAAGGGTGACAGCGTGACGTTGCGCGGCCCGGTGCGCGGCGCGCAGGAAAAAGACGTCGTGGGCGAGCACGCACGGCAAGAGGCAGGAGATGGCGCCAAAATCGACAATCGTCTTACCGTTAAAGTACGTAAATAACTTTCTTACCACTGGAGATGAAAAATGAAACACGCCGTTTACGGAATCGTACAGACAGCCGCGCAGGCAGAAATCGTAGTGTCGCGCTTGAAGGAAGCGGGCTTTACCGCGAATGACATCTCGGTGCTGTTCCCGGACAAGCAGGGCACCAAGGATTTCGCGCACGAGAAAAACACGAAGGCACCCGAGGGCGCGACAACCGGCGGTGTTGCCGGCATGGGCATAGGCGCCGCGCTGGGCTGGCTCGCCGGCATCGGGTCGCTTGCCATTCCGGGCGTGGGCCCTTTCATCGCCGCAGGCCCCATCATGGCCGCGTTGAGCGGCGCCGCAGTCGGTGGCGCGACCGGCGGAGTTCTTGGCGCTCTCGTCGGCATGGGCATTCCGGAATTTGAAGCAAAATTATACGACGGCAAAGTGCGCGGCGGCAACGCGCTGGTTTCCATCCATACGGAAAACGGCGACGAACAAAAACGCGCGAAAGAAATACTCGAAAAAGCCGGCGCTGAGGATGTGAGTTCTTCTACCGAAGCTACTGCCAAATCGTAAGCTCATCAACCCGGCCATCAGCCTTGCCGTTCAAGCGGTGGGCTGGTGGAAGGGCGAGCTGCACGCGCTGTATTACATTGCTGGCTTGAATCAAATCTACTAAGCAAAAATAAAATCTCCGCCGCTCACGTGCATGATCTGGCCGGTGATGAAGCCGCCGCCGGGGCCGCACAGAAAGCGCACCACGGCGGCGATTTCTTCGGCTTCGCCCCTGCGTCCGAGCGGAATTGTAATGTTTGCGTCATTGCGCACGCTGCGGTGCGCGGGCCGCTTCGTGTTGATGCTGCCGGGTGATACGCAGTTCACGCGGATGCCGTCCGCCGCGAGTTCTTTGGCGAGAGCGCGCGTGAGGCCGACGAGGCCGCTCTTAGCCGTCGTGTTGTGTGCTTTTCGATTGCCGCCCTGCAAGACCGCGTCGCCGCCAAGCGTGATGATGTTGCCGCTGCGGTTCGCGAGCATCGACGGCAGGCAGGCCTTGATGCAGTGAAACGAGCCGTCGAGCGTGATCGACATCGTGTTCCGCCACTCCTCGAACGTCATGTCCTTGAAGAGGATTTCTTTTCGTTGCGAGGCATTGAGGACGAGGATGTCGATTTTGCCGAAGCGCTTCAGCACGGCTTCGCCCATTGCGCCCACCGCTGTGGCATCCGAAATGTCGGCGAGGAAAACGTCGGCTTCGGCGCGCGACGCGCGGATTTCTTTCGCCACGGCGTCGGCGTCTTCGCGCGAGCGCAACGTGTTGATCGCGACGGCTGCGCCTGCTGCAGCGAGTGCGAGTGAGATCGCGCGTCCGATGTTTTTCGCGCCGCCGGTAACGAGCGCGACCTGGCCGGCGAGTTCGTCGCCGGCGGCGGGTAGACCTTCGACTGCCATGCTTTTCTCCTTGCGCGACCTTGCGCTGACTTGCCGCGATTATACTGTGCGACACCATGCGCTCGAGCATCAGGCCCAGCGCGACTAACAAGAGGATGCAGCTATGAGATCTGAAGTAACGATACTGCTGGTGGCGCTGACGGGCACTATGTCGGCGCACTCCGTAATAGCGGCTTATCCGGAACGGCCGATCCGCATGATCGTGCCCTCGGCTGCCGGCGGACAGCCGGACACGAATTCGCGGCTCGTCGCTGCTGAGCTCAGCAAGCAGATCGGCCAGCAGGTGGTGGTGGACAACCGCCCGGGGGCCAGCAGCACGATTGGATTCGAGGCGATGGCGAGGGCCCAGCCGGATGGCTACACGATAGGCTATGGCGCGTTTCCGCTCGCCACCAATCCCGCGTTGTTCGCGAAACTTCCGTACGATGTAAATAAGGATTTCAAGATGGTGATCCTGACGAACATCTCGCCTAATGTCATCGCCATCACGCCGGCACTGCCCGTGAATTCGATAGCGGAGCTGGTTGCTTACGCCAAGGGCCACCCGGACCAGTTGCTGTTCGGCTCTACCGGCGCCGGCAGTACGATGAACCTCAGCATGGAGTTGTTAAAGCAAATGACAGGCACGCGGATGGTGAACGTTCCCTTCAAAGGCATGCAGCAGGTCATCACCGAAATCATCGGGGGCCGCCTTCAACTCCTTTCGGACAACGTAACCTCAGTGTTGCCGCAGGTCACGGCAGGCCGGTTGCGCGCGCTGGCTGTCACGGGCCCGCGGCGCATTCCGGTAGCACCCGATATTCCGACCGTGGCCGAAGCAGGCGTACCGGGCTACGAGATTACAGCGTGGGGCGGCTACGTGGCGCCAGCGGGAACGCCGGGCCCCGTTGTGGCAAGACTCAACATGGAGATCAACAAGGTCATTACGTCTCCGGCAATCCGCGACCGGTGGGTGGCGCTGGCGATAGAGCCCGTCGGCGGCACTCCCGAACGTTTCGCGGAGCACGTAAAAAAAGAAACGGCGAAATGGACGGACGTGATCAAGCGGGCGGGGATCAAAGCCGAGTGATTTCAGGGGTGTCGCACCTCAATTGATCGGTATTCCCTGGGCCTTGATGATCTTGGCCCACTTCGCCACATCCGCGCGCAGCAACTGGCCTAGCTGCTCCGGCGTGGAAGATTCGGCATCGACGCCGAACTTGGCGAGCTCCGCGCGCGTCGCTGGCGTCGCCAGATCTTTTACGACCTCGTGGTTCAGGCGCGTGATGATTGCTTTCGGGGTGCCGGTCGGCGCGAACATGCCGAACCAGATAGTGAATTCGAAGCCGGGCACGCCGGCTTCGGCAACGGTAGGCACGTCGGGCATGGTCGGCTCGCGCTTCGCGCCGGTCACCGCGATGATGCGCAGCCGACCCGCTTTCAGGTGGGGTACCG
>JBDSSV010000145.1:0-14249 GCA_039928535.1 Burkholderiales bacterium | reverse complement strand
CAGCGCGCAGACATTACGACGTCAACGCCGGAGAAAGCGCGACGTTGTTGCGGGATAAAGAAGTCGGGCCCGTTGCGAATAATCTATAACCGATGCCCGGCGCGACCGGGTGCACAGAGGCGGATTCCACTGGCTACCCGCAAGGAACTTTCGGATTTTCTCGCCGCCGTCGAGCGCCGCGCCTACAAGCAGGCATTTTTTGCCGCGCGCGACGAGCAGGTCGCGCTGGACGCGGTGCAGGACGCGATGATGAAGCTGTCAGAAAAATATTCCACGCGGCCGCCTGAAGAATTGCCGATGTTGTTTCAACGCATCCTGCAGAACACGATCCGCGATCATTTCCGGCGCCAGAAAGTGCGTATGCTGTGGACCACGCCAATATCATCGCTGGCGGGCGCCGAGGACGACGAGCACGACCCGTTGGAAACTTTGGAGGTACAATCGAACTCCAACCCCCAGGGCGCCCCGTCCGATCAGTTGCAGCAGTCTCAAACGCTTGAAATTATTGAAAAAGCACTCCATAAACTGCCGCTTCGTCAACGCCAGGCCTTCCTGCTGCGTTATTGGGAGGACATGGATGTTGCAGAAGCCGCTGCGGCAATGGGTTGCTCCGAAGGGAGCGTTAAAACTCACTGCTCGCGGGCGACGCACGCTTTGGCTGCGCTGCTGAAAGATAAAGGAATTTCGCTATGAACAATGAACAAGAACTGGCCCGCAAGATTGTTCAGCGCCTGGATCAGGGGCTGTCCGGCCTCAAGCAAGGCACGACCTACCGGCTGCAATCGGCGCGGCAGGCGGCACTCGACAACTACCGCGAGGCCCCGCAACCGCTGTTCGGTCTGGCGTTGGCCGACAATCTGGCGTTTCGCGTCTCGCACAACCGGCATGCCAATGCGCGCAATTTGCTGGGACTCGGGTTGCTGGTATTAAGCTTGATCGGCATGACGTACTGGCAGGTAGTGGTTCAAGCCAATGACATCGCCGACATCGACGCTGGCCTGCTGACCGACGACCTGCCCATTAACGCCTACCTCGACAGCAATTTCGAAGCATGGTTAAAGCGCTCGTCGCAGTAATTCTCGGTTTCAGTCTAGCCGCCCCGGTTGCCGCCGCCGCACCTGTCCAGCCCAAAGCAGCAGTGCAGCCCAAGCCGGCTAAACCGGACTGGCCCGAGCTGACGCCGCCGCAACAGGTCGTGCTGGCTCCGCTCAAGGACGACTGGAAAGAACTCGATTCGACGCGCCGCGCGAAATGGGTCAAGGTCGCGAACGCATATCCGAAAATGAAGCCCGAGCAGCAGCAGCGGCTGCAGGCACAGATGAAAGAGTGGGCAAAGTTGACGCCCGAACAGCGCCGCGTCGTGCGCGAAAAGTATAAGACCATCAAAAAATTGCCGCCCGAAAAGCGCCAGCAGGTGAAGGCGCAATGGCAGCAATATCAGCAGTCGCTCGCCGCCAAGCCTGAAGCAGCAGGCGAAGTAACGCCCGCCGCCGCGCAGTAGCCGCGCCATTCCGCTTGAACGACCCCGCGGCTTCCGCCGTCGCCCGCGCTTCGTTCGGCCGGCGGCTGGGCAGCCTGTGCTATGACCTTCTGCTGCTGACGGCCATCCTGTTCACAGCCGCGTGGATATTTCTCGTCATCCAAACCCTGCTGCCCGCTTCACTCGTGCGGCCGGTTTTTCAGCTCTATCTGCTGGCCGTCTCCGGCGCGTACTTCATGTACTGCTGGACTCACGGCGGCCAGACGCTGCCGATGAAGACCTGGCGCATTCGGGTGGTGGCGCGCGACGGCGGCCCGCTCAACTTGAGGCAGGCGGCGCGGCGCTCTCTGTGCGCGCTCGCCAGCACCGCGCTGGGCGGCATGGGATTTGTCTGGGCGCTCGTCGATCGCGACCGCCAGTTTCTGCATGACCGGCTGGCAGGAACCAGGATAATTCAATGTTGAGTTTTAAATTATGAATGTTAAGTTGAAAAGTCGGCTCGCTAACGCGGCGCCATTTACCAATTCAACATTTGACATTCATCATTTAAAATTTATCTTCTCTCCCCCCACCACATCATGGTCACCGCCAGGGTCAGAAATATCAGCGTCGGCAGTATCGCGCACCAGAACGGCGGCCAGTCGCGCAATAAGCCGAGAAAAGTAAACAGCCGCCCCAGCATCCAGAAACCGATGCCGAGCATGATCCCTGCAAAGACCTTGCCGCCCACGCCGCCCGCGCGCTGCTGGTAATACGAGAAAGGCAGCGCCAGCACCATCATCACGAGCACGGCAAACGGATAGATCAGTTTGTTCCAAAATGCGATCTCGTGGCGCGACGTCTGCTGGTTGTTTTCGCGCAGATGCTGGACATAAGAATACAGCGACCAAGCCGACATCTGCTCCGGCACCAGCAGCAGTACGTTCAACAGCCCGGGCTCCAGCACCGAGCGCCAGTCCGCTTCGGCAGTGCGGTCGACCGTGGTCCTGCCGTCGTCGAAATTGGTCTGCACCACTTCGCGCAGCCGCCACGTATTGTTTTGCATATAGTCGCCGCGTTGCGCGAGGCTGATGCGGCGCAGGCGGTGGTCGGCGTCGAACTCGTAAATTTTTATCCCCAGCAGCACGGATTCAGGCAGCACCTGCGTGACATTTACGAAATTGCGCTCGTCCTTGACCCACAGGCCGGAGCGGAATTCCTGCGCGATCACGCCGGTGATCGCCTTGGCGCGCAATTGTTGCGCGAACTGCTCGGCCGGCGGCGCAATGAATTCGCCGATGACAAACGTCAGCACCGAAAACAGCAGCCCGACTTCGACCAGCGTCAACGCCATGCGCGGAATCGACACGCCGGAAATACGCATCACGGTGTACTCGGAATTGGCGACGAGCTGCGCCAGCGCAAAGAGCGTGCCGATCAGGGCCGCGATCGGGAAGAGCTCGTAAATATGACCGGGCACGCTCAGCAGGACGTAAGCGAAGATATGCAGCAGCCGATAGCTGCCTTTCCCCAGCTCGCCAAGCTCGTGGATCAGATCGAATAGCGATAGCAGCATCAACAGCGCCGCAAACACGAGCAGCGTCGACGTCGTGATTTCGGCCGCCAGGTAGCGGCGAATGACCTTCATTTGAAGAAGCGAAACACGGAAAACAGCGTCAAGCGCCGGAAAAAGAGCACTAGCAGCAAGGCCAGCATGATCGCGTGCACGCCCAGCACGCCCGCCGGCAGGCTGACTCGCTGCTGCGCGATCCACGCCTGCGCAATGCTGATGACGTTGTTGTAGATCATGTAAATCAGGATCGCCATGACAAGGTTGAGCGATCTGCCTGCGCGCGGATTGACGAATGACAGCGGGATCGCGAGCAGCGCCAGTATGAGCGCCGACAGGGGCAGGCCGATGCGCCACGCCAGCTCGCCGAGATTGATCGGATTCGGGTCCTGCAGCAATGCCACGGTCGGCAGCGATTTGGCGGACGGCGCGGAAGCCTTGGCGTCGCGCGCCTCGATGCGCATTGCATAGCGCTCGAACTCGCTGATCTTATAGTCGGTGGTGCCGGGGGCGCCTTCGTAGCGGCGGCCGTTGAGCAATACGAGAAAGCGGTCGCCGTTTTCCGCGGTCTGCAGAAATCCGCGCTTGGCGACCATCACGCCGGTCTTGTGGTGTTGGGTGGAACTCACGAACACGTTGGCGACCATGTTCTCGCCCTCGTTTACATGCTCGACGAAAAACACGCGCTCGTTCTGCTTCGACTCGCGAAACACCCCCGGGGTCACCTGCGAGACGTCGTCCCGATTGTCCATGTAATGCCTGAATTCCTCGCTTTTGGTGATCGCCCACGGCGACAGCAGCAGACTTAGCAGCGCGACAAGGATCACGATGGGCACCGCGAACGACAGCACCGGCCGCACCCAGCGCGTCAGGCTCAGGCCGGCGCTGAACCACACGATCATCTCCGAATCGCGGTAGCTGCGTGACAGCGTCATCAGCACGGCGATGAACAGCGTAAGCGACAGCAAAACCGGCAGGTAGTTGAACGATGTCAGCGCCAGCAGCGCAAAAACACCGGTAAACGTAATCGACCCGCCGGCGGCAAGGCCGAGAAAACGCACGAGCTGGGTTGTCACCGTTATGCCGAGCAACACGACAAATGTCGCGAACGCCGTGCCCGCGCATTCTCGCACCAGGGAGTTATGAAATATTTTCACGCGGTCGCGCTTTGATTTTTGCCTGGATAGCGAAGATAATCAGCGCTCATTTGCACCAAACTATCCTCGGGAGAACGGCGTGGAATTTAGCATAAAAAGCGGCAGCCCGGAGCGCATGCGCGCGGGCTGCATCATCATCGGCGTATTCGAGCCACGCAAGCTCACGGCCGCGGGGAGCGCGCTCGACCGCGCTGCGCGCGGGCAGTTGTCCGCCGCACTCAAACGCGGCGATATGGAAGGTAAAACCGGCACCACGCTTATGCTGCATCAACTGCCGCGCATTGCGGCCGCGCGCGTGCTGCTGGTCGGACTCGGCCGCGAGCGCGAATTCGACGATGCCAGGTTTCGTACCGCCATCGGCAAGGCGATCGCCGCGCTCAGGCAGACCGGCGTGACCGACGCGGTGTTGTGTTTGTCAGCCGACGTCAAAGAGCGCGACATTGCATGGCGCGCCACGCAAGCGGCGATCGCCGCTAGCGACGCGACGTACCGCTTCGACCGCATGAAAAGCAAGCGTGAAACCGCGCGCGGCGTGCGCCAGCTGACTTTGCTTGTGAGCGCTCCGAGCGAGCTCAAAGCCGCTCAGACCGGGCTTCAGCACGGCGCCGCCATCGCTCATGGCATGAGCCTCGCCAAGGACCTTGGCAACCTGCCGGGCAACGTTTGCACGCCGGCGTATCTTGCGGCGGCGGCCCGCACGCTCGCCAAACAGCACAATCTCGGCGTGCAAGTGCTCGAGCGCAAAGACATGGAAAAGCTCGGCATGGGATCGCTGTTGTCGGTCGCGCGCGGCAGCGACGAGCCGCCGAAGCTGATTGTGCTCAAGTACGACGGTGGCCCGCGCGGCCAGAAGCCGTTCGCGCTCGTCGGCAAAGGCGTCACGTTCGACACCGGTGGCATTTCGCTCAAGCCGGCGGCCGAAATGGACGAAATGAAGTTCGATATGTGCGGCGCGGCCAGCGTGCTCGGCACTTTGCGCGCGGTCGCTGAGCTGAAGCTCCCCATCAACGTCGTCGGTGTCATCCCGGCGACGGAGAACATGCCCGGCGGCTCCGCCACCAAACCCGGCGATATCGTCACCACCATGTCGGGCCAGACTGTGGAGATCCTGAATACCGACGCCGAAGGCCGGCTCATATTATGCGATGCGCTGACCTATGCGGAACGCTTCGAGCCGCAGGCCGTCGTCGACATCGCAACGCTCACCGGTGCGTGCGTGATCGCGCTCGGCCACGTCGCGAGCGGCCTCTTCGCGAACGATGATGCCCTCGCGCAGGAATTGCTGGCGGCGGGCCAGAACGTACGCGATCGCGCGTGGCACCTGCCGTTATGGGACGACTACCAGGAGCAACTGAAAAGTAACTTCGCCGATTTCGCCAATATTGGCGGTCGGCCCGCCGGCAGCGTGACGGCCGCCTGCTTTCTGGCGCGCTTCACCAAGAAATTCAAATGGGCGCATCTCGATATCGCCGGCGTCGCATGGAAATCAGGCGCCGCTAAGGGCGCGACCGGCAGGCCGGTGCCGCTGCTCACCCAGTTCCTGATCGATCGCGCGACGCTGCGCGATTGATAAATTATGCATGTTGAATTTTGAATGGCAGTGCAACTTGCCGCCAATTCAGCATTTAACATTCAACATCTGACATTCGTGTAACGACAGTGACGCAGATTGATTTTTATTTCCACGTCGAAAATAAACTGCAGACCGCCTGCGCCCTGAGCGCCAAGGCGTGCGCGCGCGGCCTGCGCGTGCTCGCGTTCTGCTCGGACGCCGACGCCGGCCAGAAATTCGGCCGCCTGCTATGGACCGCGCAACCGATGAGTTTCATTCCACACTGTTCATCCGCCGACCCCCTCGCGGCAGTGACGCCCGTGATCGTCGACCATGAAGGCGCCAACCTGCCGCACGACGAGGTGCTGATCAACCTGCGCGCGGACTGGCCGCCCTTCTTCAGCCGCTTCCAGCGCCTGATTGAAATCGTGAGCCTCGACGAGGAAGACAAGGCGCAGGCGCGCGCGCGCTTCAAGTTCTACCGCGACCGCGGCTATGCGATCCAGAACCACGATCTTTCGCGGAGCGCGCAGTAATGCGCGGTCATCGATGAGCGGCAAAGCGGGCGATGGCGAGCGTACCAAGTCCGACGACGTGCTGAACCGCGCCGACGCGCTGTTCAACCGCCATCGCGCCACCGCCAGGCCGGCGCCCGACCCGCACGCCGTGCCTACTCTCACCGAAGCCATAGCGGAGGATTTCGACACCGCGGAAATTCCGACGCTGACCGACATCGTCTCGTCGTCCGCACCGGCGATTGAGGCGTTGGTCGAGACGCCGGGCGAGACAGCAGCGCACAGCGGCGAAATCATCTCGCGCGTGCAGGCGCAGAACCTCGAACACGGCGTTTACCAGAAACTCAAGCAAGGACTGGATGCGCAGATCGCCGACGTCCTGCAAAACCGTTTCATGCCCGACGTGTCCGGCGCGCTCGACCAGGCCATCCACAAAATCAGCGCAGAGCTGAAAACGAACATCGACGCGATGGTGCGTGCTTCGATCGAAGAGACGCTGAAAAAACAGCTGGGGCAACTGAGCCTGCCGCCCGCGTCGGCGTCCGCCATTGTGGAGCCGCCGCAACCGGCGCCAGTAACTACCGGTGCGCAATCTCCATCTGAGACTGCACACACGCAACCCGCCTTGGCGCTTTCCCCGACCCCACCCGGGTCCTCAGTGCCTCGGGTGCAGTCCGCGTCCAGTACAATGCCCGACTTTTCCGCGCCGGCCGCCACACCCATGGAACTTGCCAAGAGCTTTGAACCGCGCACGATCGAAGACCGCTGGTACTCCGCGTGGGAAAGCCACGGCTACTTCGCGCAGTCCGGCGATACGGCGCATCCGCCGTACTGCATACAGCTGCCGCCGCCCAACGTCACCGGCACCTTGCACATGGGACACGCGTTCCAGCAGACGCTGATGGACGCGCTGGTGCGCTATCACCGCATGCGCGGCAACAACACCAATTGGGTGGTCGGTACCGACCATGCGGGCATCGCGACGCAGATCGTGGTCGAACGCCAGCTCGAGGCCGAGGGCAAGACGCGCTACGATCTCGGCCGCGATGCATTCATCAAACGCGTCTGGGAATGGAAGCAGGAGTCGGGCTCTACCATCACGCGCCAGATGCGCCGGCTCGGCGCCTCCGCCAACTGGGATTATGCCGACACGGAAGGGCGGCACGCTGGCTACTTCACGATGGACGAGAAGATGTCGCGCGCCGTGGTCGAAGTATTCGTGCGCTTGCACGAAGAAGGGCTGATCTATCGCGGCAAGCGCCTCGTCAACTGGGACCCCGTTCTCGGCACCGCGGTGTCCGATCTCGAAGTGGACAGCGAGGAAGAAGACGGCAAGATCTGGGAAATCAAATATCCGCTGGCGGGCGGCGGCGGCACGCTGACGGTTGCGACCACACGGCCTGAAACCTTGCTCGGCGACGTCGCCGTCGCCGTCAATCCCGACGACTGGCGCTACCAGCATCTGATCGGCAAACAAGTAGAGCTGCCGTTGACCGGCCGCACCATACCGGTCATCGCCGATAGCTATGTCGATCGCGAATTCGGCACCGGTTGCGTGAAGATCACGCCCGCCCACGACTTTAACGACTACCAGGTCGCGCAGCGCCATAACCTGGAACCAATCAACATCCTGACCCTGAAAGCCGCGCTCAACGACAACGCGCCCGCACCCTATCGCGGGCTCGATCGGTTCGAGGCGCGCAAGCGCGTGCTGGCCGATCTCGCGGCGCAGGACCTGCTGGTCTCCGAAAAGCCATACAAGCTGCGCGTGCCGCGCTCGGGCCGCACCGGCGTCATCGTCGAGCCGATGCTGACCGACCAGTGGTACGTAAAAATGGACGGGCTCGCGAAAGCGGGCCTCGATGCGGTCGCCGGCGGCGCAGTGAAATTCTTCCCTGAGCACTGGACCACCACCTACAACCAGTGGCTGGAGAACATCCAGGACTGGTGCATTTCACGTCAGCTCTGGTGGGGGCACCAGATTCCCGCGTGGCACGACGACGCCGGCAACATCTACGTTGCGCGCAACGCCGACGAGGCGCGCGCGCAGGCCGCGGCGAAGGGCTACAGCGGCGAATTAAAACGCGACGACGATGTGCTGGACACCTGGTTTTCATCGGCGCTGGTGCCGTTCACGTCGCTCGGCTGGCCTGAAAAAACCAAAGACCTCGACGTGTTCCTGCCGTCTTCGGTGCTGGTGACGGGCTTCGATATCATCTTTTTCTGGGTCGCGCGCATGATCATGATGACCCTGCATTTCACCGGCAAAGTGCCGTTCCGCCACGTCTACATCAATGCCCTCGTGCGCGACGCTGAAGGCCAGAAGATGTCGAAATCGAAAGGCAACACGCTCGACCCCCTCGATCTCATCGACGGCATTGCGCTCCACGATCTGCTGGAAAAATCGACGGTCGGGCTGCTGCGCGCCGAGCACAAGGAGAAGATCGGAAAATACCTGCGCAAGAACTATCCCGATGGCATACCGGCATTCGGCGTCGACGCGCTGCGGTTTACGTTCGCCTCGCTCGCCACTTTCGCGCGCACGCTCAATTTCGATCTCGGCCGCTGCGACGGTTATCGCAATTTCTGCAACAAGCTGTGGAACGCGACGCGCTTCGTGCTCATGAATTGCGATGGCAAGGACGTCGGCCTGGATGAAACGCTGCCGGTCGAATTCTCCGCGGCCGACCGCTGGATCGTCAGCCGCCTGCAGCGCGCCGAGGCGGAAGTCGAAAAAGGCTTCGGCGAGTATCGCTTCGACAATGCGGCGCGCGCGATCTACGAATTCGTCTGGGAAGAATATTGCGATTGGTATGTGGAGCTGGCCAAGGCGCAGATCGCGGGCGGCAACGAAGCCGCGCAGCGCGCCACCAGGCGCACGCTGGTGCGCGTGCTGGAGTCGACATTGCGGCTCGCCCATCCACTCATTCCATTCATCACGGAAGAACTGTGGCACAAGGCCGCGCCGCTGGCGGGCAAAACCGGTGCCAGCATCATGCTGCAGCCGTATCCGCAGCCGGACGCCGGACGCGTCGACGAACAGGCCGAACAGCAGGTCGCGCTGCTGAAGGAGCTCACCAATGCGTGCCGCACGCTGCGCAGCGAAATGAACCTCGGCCCGCAGCAGAAGGTGCCGCTGCTCGCGCAAGGGGACCGCGCCACGCTTGCCGGTTTCACGCAATATCTGGCGCCGCTGGCGCGCCTGTCCGAAGTTGTCATCGTCGACGAGCTGCCGCAGGCGGACGCGCCCGTTTCCATCGTCGGCGACTACAAGCTGATGCTCAAGATCGAAATCGACCCCGCGGCCGAGCGCGCGCGCCTGGGCAAGGAAATGGAGCGGCTGGCCGGCGAAATCATGAAAATCCAGGGCAAGCTCGCCAATTCCAATTTCGTCGAACGCGCGCCGGCAGCAGTCGTTGACCAGGAACGTCAGCGTCTCGTGCAGTTCGAAACCACGATCGCCAAGCTGCGCGCCCAGCTCGAACGCCTGAATTAGCGGCGCCGTGATCCACGCGCTGCGCGCCTTCCGCTACCGTAATTTCCGGCTGTATTTTTGCGGCCAGTCGCTCTCGTTGCTCGGCACATGGATCCAGCAGGTCGCCATGAGCTGGCTGGTCTACCGCATGACCGGCTCGGCGTTCCTGCTCGGCGTCACCGCGTTCGCCGGCCAAATTCCCATCCTGCTATTCGCGCCACTGGGCGGCCTGTGGGCCGACCGCTTCGACCGCCGCATGCTGCTGATTGCCACGCAGTCGCTGGCGATCGTGCAGGCGCTGGCGCTCGCGCTGCTTACTTATAGCGGTTTAATACAAGTCTGGCACGTCCTCGTCATGGCGGTGCTGCTCGGCATCGTGATGGCGACGGACACACCGGTGCGCCAGTCGTTCGTGACCGAGCTGGTGACTGCCAGGAGCGACCTGCCGGGCGCGATCGCGATGAACGGCTTCGTACAGAACGCCGGCCGCATGATAGGCCCCAGCATCGCGGGTCTGCTGATCGCAGTGTCGAGCGAAGCGTTCTGCTTTCTTGCCAACGGGCTGAGCAAAATCGCCGTCATCGTCATCGTGGCGCTGATGCACATCGACGTGCGCGCAACCAAAGCGGCCAGCGCGCCCATGCTGCACGGGCTCAAGGAAGGTGCGGTCTACGCCGCCGGCCTGGTGCCGGCGAGGTTGCTGCTGCCAATGGTCGCGCTGGTCAGCTTCATGGCGACGCCCTACCAGGCATTGATGCCTATCTTCGCCGCGAAAGTCTTCGCCGGCGATGCGCGCATGCTCGGGTTCCTGATCGGCGCCGCGGGCTTCGGCGGCTCGAGCGGCCTCGTCTATCTTGCCTCGCGCAAGGACGTGCGCGGGCTGGCGAAGCACATCGTGATCGGGGCGCTGCTGGCCGGATTGAGCCTCATGGTTTTCGCCGAGTCCAGGTGGCTGTGGCTGTCGCTGTTCTCGATCATGTTGACGGGCTTCGGCATCATCCTCGTTGGCATGGGCACCAGCATGATTCTTCAGACCATAGTCGCCGACGAAAAACGCGGCCGGGTCATGAGCTTTTTTACCATGGCGTTTCTCGGCGTGAGCCCGCTAGGCAGCTTTGCGGCCGGTGCGCTCGCGCATAAAATCGGCGCCGGCCACACGCTGTTCATAGGCGGCGCGTGCTGCGTCGTCGGCGCCATCGTCCTGTGGCGCAGGCTGCCTTACCTGCGCGCGCATATGCGCGAGATTTACGTGCGCATCGGCGTGACTGAAGCCGGCCAGATAGTGAACGCAAAACCGCCCGCCGCACCGTAGCCGCGCACCGGCAGCGCGAATTGCCGGGGCCGGCGACCGCGGTTACACTGAAATAACCGGTCAAATAACGTACATCTATGGATATTGTTACGCCGATCGCGCTGGCAGCGGGACTCGGATGGGCCAGCGGTCTCAGGCTCTACGCCGTGATGTTTTTTCTCGGCGCCTTTGGCTATTTCGGCGTAATTACCCTGCCGCCGCACTTGGAAATTCTTGGTCATCCGGCCGTCATGCTCGCCGCGGGAACTCTCTTCGCCGTCGAATTCGGCGCCGACAAGATCCCCGGGTTCGACAGCGTGTGGGACACGTTCCAGACTTTCGTGCGCATACCCGGCGGCGCATTGCTGGCCGCAGCCGCGGTGGCCGATCAGAGCACGGCGCTTGCGCTTGCCGCGGCCCTGCTCGGCGGCACGTTTGCGGCGGGCGCGCATTTCACCAAGGCCGGCAGCCGCGCGTTGATCAATACTTCACCGGAACCGTTCAGCAATTGGGCTGCATCGCTCGCCGAGGATGCGCTGGCGGCAGGCATGGTGTGGTTCATATTTGCGTATCCGCTTGCCGCGCTGGTTCTGCTCGGGCTGCTCGGCGCGCTGATGATCTGGCTCCTGCCGAAACTCTGGCGCGGCGTGCGGCGCGTTTTCAGCTCCGCGCGCCAGATGCTCCGTTTTAGACGGTAACGCGCGGCTGGCGGCAGACGTCAGATTTTCAGGGCGATGAGCGGCAGGTTCAGCGCGCGCCGCACCACGGCAATGAGATGTTCAGCTGTAACACCGCGCAGCGCGCCATGTGCCGCGAAAAATGCCAGCACGTTGCGTTCCAGCCGGTCGACGGTCGTATCGCTCAGTGCGGCTTCAAGATCGAGCATTCCGCGCAGCGGCGCAACCGGCATGTCGGACGTAAACCAGAGCTGCTTGATGCGGCGTGCAGCATGTTCGTACAGCACGTTTGCTGTCAGGGTCCCGCGCGCCACCGGCTGTGCCGCCGCATGCACGCTGATGGCCGATGCCGGTTCGTGCAAGAGATTGACCCAGTCGGGCGTGTCGGTTTCCACAAATGCGCGCTGATACCGCGCATGTTCCGAGAGTGAAAGCTCGCCGTCGTGCAGTTCGACGTCGAACTCGCTCTCGAATGCCTGAATCAGGTTGCTGCGCACGAGCTTGGCGTCGCCGCGTTCGCCGAGCAGTGTGGTTACACCGGTAACGCGCTGACTGAGGCCGGCGACCGCCCGTTCGAATTGGCCGCCCGCGGGCGTGCGCGTGGCGCGCGCCATGGTCTTGAGATCGCGCTCGAAATGAAGCGTGCCCTGATAGAGCACGGCATTCCCGTCAAAGGTTCCGCCGCCGCTGCCGATCTGGCGCCCGTCGATTTCGATGTGCTCGCGCGCACGGAACCGTGCATCCGCTCCCAGCGCGCCGATTGCGGCCGCCGCGGCATGGCAGATGCGCCGCGCGATCGCCCGCATGTCGCCCGCTGCTGCCTCGCGACTGTGCAGATAGAGCGCCCAGCCAAGCTGGGCCCCGTCGCAATAGACGGTCTCGCCGCCGCTGATGCGGCGCTGGACTGCAATGTCGTGGGCGGCGCAGTAGTCGAGGTCGCACTCCTGCGCGGGACTTTGGCGTGACGCGAGCAATACGCTTGGCGTGAACCGGCAAAAACGCAGCGTGCTGGGAATTTCTTCGGCGTGGCGCGCTTCGAGCAGCGCGCGGTCAAGTGCGATGTTCTGCGCCGCCGACCGCAGCCCGGTATCGAGGACACGCCACATTTCGCCCATCCGCTATGTTACTGCAGCAGGCGTGGGCACAGCGCGCGGCTACTCCGGCGGCCTGGCTTCGTGCAGGCCGCGTTGCACCAGAAAGTTTTCGAACGACCCGCGCTGGTACGCGGCGCTCGATACGTATTGGTCGAACTGCAGAAATGCCTGGACCGGCGTACGCGAACCGCGCCGCATGAGAATTTCCTTGCCCTCCGGACTGACAAACATCCAGGCCGGCACCGGCGAGGCCCGCAACCGCTTGACGGCGTCGCCGCGCGCGATTTTTTCACCGCCGGGCAGCGTCATGATATCGGCCGGGTTGCCGCGGATGTCGAAATAAGCAAGCACGTAATGCTCGCTATACAGCTTGCGCAGCGCATCGATCGAGAAAGCATTCTTGTTGGCGATCTCGCAGTAGGGACATCCCGGGAAGCCGAAATATACGAACATCGGCTTGTGCAGCCGCTGCGCCGTGCGCGCTGCTTCGTTGTATTCGACGAATGGCCAGCCGTCTGGCGGCTTGGCCTGCGCAAGCTGCGGAGCCAGCACAAACGCGAGCGCCGCTGCCACACAATTGATCATTTTGCGCATAAGGCCTGCCGCGCGTCGAAACGCGGCTATTTTTTCTTCATGAAAAAAACGAATTCTTTGCTGGCGGTTTCTGACGACAGCAGCTCGTGGCCCGTCTGCCGGGAAAACGCCTGAAAGTCCTTGACGGAGCCGGGGTCGGTCGCCACTACTCTCAGCACCTGGCCCGACAGCATGTCATTCAGCGATTTCTTCGTGCGCAATATCGGCAGCGGACAATTCAGTCCGCGCGCGTCAAGTTCCTTGTCGAAATGCATCCTCACTCCCGGCCGGCCTGGTTTTAGCGGAAACTAATATACGGTGCCCGCGCAGTTCGTGCAAGGCTGTAAGGGGCCCGCTCAGCGCACCGTCGCGCCGGCAGTCAGGCCACACGGCCATCCGACGTCTGACCGCTAAAAAACGCTGATGTTCTTGTCGGCCAGAAGTTGCGACAGCCGCGTGTTCGCCATCGACAGGCGGTCCACCAGAATCTCGAGAAACGCGCCATTGAAGTTGTGCCGGCACAATTCGGACGACTGCGCGAGCGCTTCGGATTTTATCTCGATTACCGTAATGTCCGTCGCGGAGGTTACGCTGGCGGTGCGCTGGAACTGCTTCTTGCCGAGGTAGGCCATCTCGCCGAAACAATCGCCGGCGCGCAGCACGTTCAGCAATTTGCCCTGCTTGCTGATCTTTACCTCGCCGGTCGCCAATATGAAAAACGATTTGCCGACGTCGCCTTCCTTGATCAGCACCTGGCCCGGAGTGCATTTGCTCCAAGTCGTCACGCGCAGCACTTCCCACAGCTCAACGTCGGCGAAGTTCTTGAAAAAAATCAGCTTGCGCAACGCGTTGAATTTTTCGCTGTCGGGTATGCTTTTCTCGGGTT
>JBDSSV010000144.1:0-2853 GCA_039928535.1 Burkholderiales bacterium | reverse complement strand
GCGCCCAGTGCCAGCGCGGCAACGATGTGCGCGCCGGTGCCGAGGCCGCCGGCGACGATCAGCGGGATCTTCACGCTCATTGCCGCGGCCGCGGCCATCACCATGGTGCCGACGGGCTCGATGCCGGGATGGCCGCCGGCTTCGGAGCCGACGACGGTCACCGCATCGACGCCCAGCGATTCAGCTTTCTTCGCGTAGCGGACGCCAGGTACTTTATGCAGTACCTTGATACCCGCGTCCTTGAAACGCTTGAGGTAAGCCTCGGGATTGTTGCCGGCGGTTTCGACGAAGCGCACGCCTTCTTCGATGACCGCGTCGATGAGCGGCGTTACGCGGTCGGTACCGTCGCGGCTCACGCGGATCATGATGTTGACGCCGAACGGCTTGCCGCCGGTGATTTCGCGACAGCGCCGTATGCCTGCGCGCAATGCCGCGACGTCCTTGAAGCTCGCGGCCGTCATGAATCCCATCAGGCCTGCATTGACCGCCGCGCCGACATATTCCGGCGTGGCAAGCCACATCAGTCCGCTCGCGATCACCGGCAGCCGGATGTTGTAGAGCTCGGTGATGCGGGTTTTGAATACGGTTTCCACGCGAGCCTTATTTCAATACGATGAGCGCATCGGCGGCGACGACACCCTGACCCGCGGCACGCACGAACAGCGGATTGATGTCGATTTCAGCGATGCGGTCCGCGTGATCGGCCACGAGCAGCGAGAGGCGCGAGAGCGCGTCGGCCAGCGCATTGATGTCGAGCGCCGGCTGACCACGGAAGCCCGTGAGTAACGCGGCGCCCTTGATCTCGCCGATCATTTCCCTGGCCGCGTTGACGTCGAAAGGCGCGAAGCGGCGCGTCACGTCCTTCAGCAGCTCGGTATAGATGCCGCCGAGTCCGAACACGACGACCGGCCCGAAGAAGCGGTCGTTGACGGCGCCGGCGATGACTTCGAGGCCGCTTGCCATTTCCTGGATAGACACGCCGTCGATGCGCGCGTTGATGTTGTATTGACGCGCCGCGGCTACGAGGTCGTTAGCCACGCCCTTGAGTTCGTCGAGGCTGCGCACGTTGAGGCGCACGATGCCCGCCTCGGTCTTGTGCGGAATGTCGGCGGATTCGATCTTGACTGCGACGGGGAAGGGCAGCGGCGTCTCTTTGAGTTTGGCGACGTCGTCGGCGCTGAGCAAGACTTCTTTGACGACCGGTATGCCGTAAGCCGCGAGGGCCTGCTTCGAGCGATGCTCGCCGAGCGTGCCGCTGTCGGACGGCAGCGCGACCTTTTGATTGCAAACGGCGCGCCGCCCGGCGTCGCGCGGTCGTGCGGCATGGGCGTCGGTCTTGCGCGCGAACTCGTTGAGCGACGCGAGCGCGCGCACCGTGCGGCCGGGTGAAAGGATGCACGGTACGTCGTTCTGCTCGAGGAACTGCATGACGTCGGGGTTATCGTCCGGCGACGTTGGCCAGTTGATGATGACGGGCTTGTCGGTGGCGCGCGCGATTTCCACGAAAACTTTAGACCAGGCCGGCGCCGCAGTGCCGCGCGGCGAGCGTGCAATGACCTGGTCGATATTGGGATCGGCTATCACTGCCGCAATTACTTTGTTGTATGACGCGAAAGCATCGTTATAACCGTTAGCGGTCGCATCGACCGGATTGGCGACCGATGCGTACGACACGACCAATTCGCGTAGCTTGCCCGTGGTTTCTGCGGCGAATTTCGACAATTCAAGCCCGTGCTCTATGCAGCGGTCGGCGAGCAGCACGCCGGCGCCGCCCGACAGTGTGATGACGCCGACGCGGTTGCCTTTCGGCTTGCGCCGCGCGCGAAAGATCTTCATCACATCGATGAGGTCGTCCATGTCACGCACTTCGACGAAGCCGCCGTGACGGAACGCGGTCTGGAACAATTCGTAGCTCGCGGTCATGCGCGCGGTGTGCGACGCCGCGGCCTGGCGCCCGACGTCGGTGTTGCCGACCTTCCACACGAAAACGGGTTTGCCAAGTTCGAGCGCGCGTTCGCCCAGCGCGATCAGGCGCCGCCCGTCGGTGACGCCTTCCATGAACATCATCACGGAATCGTTTTCGCTGCGCTCGAGGAAGAACTCCGCGAGCTCGAGCATCGAAATATCGGCTTCGTTGCCGGTCGAGATCGCGTAATTGAAGCCAACGCCGTAGTAGGCCGCAGTGGCGACGACGCCGAAGCCAAATCCGCCGGACTGCGTGACCATTGCGCACGGGCCGGGTATCAGCGTTTTAAGCTGGACCGTGCCGCCAAAACCGATGCGCGCGTTGTCGTGCAGGTTCAGCATGCCGAGACAGTTGGGCCCGATCAGGCGCACGCCGCTACGTTTGGCCGTCTCTATCAATTGTTTCTGCAGCTCGATGCCGTCGCCGCCGACTTCGCTGAAGCCCGCGGACAGCACGATTGCAAAAGGAATGCCGGCCGCGCCGCACTGCTCGATGACGCTCAATACATGATTCGATGAGAGCGCGACCAACGCGACGTCGCAGGGTTTGGGCAGCGACGCGATGTCCTTATAGCAGGTGAGGCCCTTGATCTCCGGGTACTTCGGATTGACCGGATAGACCTTGCCCTTGAAACCGAATTCAGTGAGAAGCTTGATCGGCTGGCCACCGATGCGCGATAGATCGTTGGACGCGCCGACGACTGCGACCGCGCGCGGATTGACGAGACGCGAGAAATCCTGCACTTGACGCGTCGCTACGCCGGCTGACTGATCCAAGGGAGTTCCTCTATATGGCTTGAATTTATACGGATTTTACCTTGATTCATGCAGTCCCCGCCATTTACACTCGGGGGATATCTGGCTGATGCCTACCTTACTCGCGCGATA
>JBDSSV010000143.1:0-2879 GCA_039928535.1 Burkholderiales bacterium | reverse complement strand
ACTGCCCCAGTATCAGCTACTAGCCCGGATTTTCGCCGGCCGTTGATCTTCCCACCCGCGTTCGACGCGCCGCTTGCCGATAAATTGTCACCGCGACACCGCGGTGCAGGGCATGCTCAACTGATGGCGGCTACAATCCGCGAACTGGATTGTCGCTCGCAACCCTCTCTGGTCTTTACCGTCGCAACTTGAGCGCCTGCAGCAGTTCCAAACTTATTCGATAAAAGAATAAAGCGCGCATAAAAACCGCGCGTTCGCTTGCGTTAAAATCGGCACCGGCGCGTTCATGGATAAAAAACAGTTGGGCGCCGCCGCCGGGCGCGCATCCCGGTCGACGCGGCGGCCGCAGACAAAGAAACGATGATGAAAGCAGTATTGCAATCGCGCAAATTCTGGTTGATGGTGGCCGGCTATCTGATTGCGCTGGCGGTCTGGTACATGAGCGTCAAATGGATACCGCTGAAATCCTTTGCACGCATGCCGGACCCGCTTGGCGTCATCCGCGAATGGCTGTCGCCGCAGCCGGCTTTCGGGATCTCGATATTTTCCGCGGCCTATTACAAGCACATTGTCTACAGCACGCTGCGCGCCTGGGCCGCATTTATACTTGCGGTGGGCTGCGGGGTGCCCCTGGGCATACTCATGGGATGGAACAGCCGCTTCAATGCCTACGCATCGGCATTGGTGGGCCTGCTGCGCCCGGTCCCGCCGCTCGCCTGGGTGCCGCTCGCGATCCTGCTCCTGCCGGCGGTCGAGATTGCCGTCGTGTTCGTGACTTTCCTCGTCGCGTTCTTCGCGACGACTCTCAATACGCTGGTCGGCGTGCGCGCCATCGATCCCGATCACATCCGCGCCGCCCGCTGTCTCGGTGCGACGCGCCGCGACGTACTGTTCGACGTCATCATCCCCGGCGCATTGCCGCAGATATTCACCGGCCTGCAGATCGCAATGGGCGCCGCATGGTTCTCGCTCGCGGCCGGCGAAATGATCGCGGCGCAGTACGGACTCGGCTTTCTTATCATGGATGCATACAACCTGATTCAATATCCCACGATCGTCATCGCGATGGGCACGCTCGGCGTAATGGGCCTGCTCTCCAGCGCCATCATCCGCCTGATCGGCAATCGCCTGATGCGCTGGCGCTTTGATGCCATGGGGATGCAGCGATGAACGCGCCGGCCGACATGCAGCGTGGCGGGCTGTCGATCCGGCAGGCGGGCAAGATTTATAATCCGCAGTCTTCTCCCGTGGTGGCGCTGGAAGACTGCAGCCTGGAAGTCGCGCCGGGAGAATTCGCCGCCGTTGTGGGCCCGTCGGGCTGCGGCAAGAGCACGCTGCTCAATATCATCGCCGGCTTCGACCGTCTGACCGGCGGCGAAATCCAGCTTGATGGCGCGGCGTTCGCAACCCCCACGATTGCACCGCCCCCCGGCCCTGACCGGGTCGTCGTATTCCAGAACGGCGCGCTGTTCCCGTGGATGACGGTAATGGAGAACGTGATCTACGGGCCGACGCGCCAGCGCGTGCTGACGGCCGGCGCCGCGCGCGAGAAGGCGACGGACATGCTGCGCCGCTGCGGCGGCCTCGATACGGCGGCCGACCGCTACCCGATGCAACTGTCTTCCGGCATGCAGCGCAGAGTGGAAATTGTGCGCGCCCTGATGAACGAGCCGGATGTGCTCCTGCTCGACGAACCGTTTCGCGCGATGGACACGGTTTCGAAAGCCGCCATGCATCGCCACCTGCTGGACATGCATGTGCTGTTTCCCAAGACCGTGCTCTTCATTACGCACGACCTCGAGGAAGCCATCTATCTGGCGGACACGGTCTATGTGATGACGACGCGGCCCGGTCGCATCAAGCGCGCGCTGCGCGTGAACCTACCGCGTCCGCGCACCATGGACATGCTGGCGTCGCAGGCCTATCTCGACATGAAGCGGCAGATCGCCGACGACGTGCATGAAGAAGCGCGCAAAGCCTTCGAACGCGGCGAGCGGGAGTTGGCATGATGCAGGCACATAGCCCGCAGGCCACGCACGCAGCGCGAATCAACTGGCGCGGCGCGCTGGCCGTGGGCGCCTTTATTCTGCTCTGGGAGTTGCTCACGCGCTGGAAAGTACCGGGACTCGCCACGGTTCCCGGCCCGCTTGACACCCTGTCGGTGTTCTGGTCCAAGTACGCAACAAGTCCGTCCTATTGGCAATCATGGATTGCGAGTTTCCGCCGGGTGCTGGCAGGTTTCGTGATCGCGCAACTCCTCGGCATCCCGCTGGGATTGCTGCTCGGCACCCGCGAGCGTTTCCGTGAACTGGTGTTCCCGGTCATCGAACTGCTGCGGCCGATTCCGCCGCTGGCGTGGGTGCCGTTGTCCATCCTGTTCTGGCCCTCGCATGAGTGGTCAATTGTTTTTATCACCTTCATCGGCGCCTTTTTCATCATCACCATCAATGTCTTCGACGGCGTGCGCAGCATCCGGCCGGAGCACGTGTGGCTCGCGCGCTCGCTGGGCGCGAGCGAAGCGCGCATCTTTCGCCGTATCGTGCTGCCGTCGGTGCTACCCGCCATCGGCGTAGGCATGACGCTGGGCATGGCCGTGACCTGGAACGTCGTCATCGCCGCCGAGATGATCGCCGGCGACAATGGGCTCGGCCGCCTGACGTGGGAAGGTTATGTCAGCCATACGTCCGCGGTCGTAATCATCGGCATGGTCAGCATCGGGCTCGCGGGTTATGTCTCGGCGCTGATCATTACGTGGGTTGAACACAGGCTCGCACCATGGCGCAGATAATATGCAACCGATGAACGCGACCACCGATGCCGCCGCGCAGACCGGTCTTCTCAGAGTCGAAGCCATCGCCAAGCGCTATCCGCAACCCGAC
>JBDSSV010000142.1:0-9092 GCA_039928535.1 Burkholderiales bacterium | reverse complement strand
ACCGTCCCCGCAAGCGGGTCTGCGGCTAACGAGTCACGGCGCCATGTTGTCGAAAGGTCCAGTCTTGCTAGGTAGCATTCCATATCTATCATCCAGCAACGGATGGGGGAGGCGGTGGTGCGATAATCCGCGTCTTTTACTACAGTGATAAGGGTCAGCTTTGTCCAACTCTTCCAAGGCTGTCACCGAAAACCATCGCGCGCTGATCGCGCTTATGATCGGTTCGGCGTTCGTCATCGCCGGCGGCATTCACTATCAGACGCCGATGCTGGCGACGATCGCTAATGAGTTCCAGGCCAGCCCCGCGGCCGTGGGCTGGATACCAACACTGTCGTTCGGCGGCATGCTGGTGGGTATCGCGTTGCTGGTGCCGCTGGGCGACCGTATCAGCAAGCGCTGGCTGATCATCGGCATGATCTCGGTGCTGGCAATGGCACAGGCACTGATGGCGGTGGCGCCATACATTGCGGTACTGGCGGCAGCGAGCCTGGTCACCGGAATATGTGCGGCAGTGGGGCTGGTGTTCATTTCCATCGTGGTCGAGATCGCGCCGCCAGAGCATCGCGGGCGCGCGGTGGGCACGCAACTGACGGCGATGTTCACCGGCATCCTGTTTGCGCGCATTGCCGGAGGGCTCATTGCTACACACTTTGGCTGGCGCTGGAGCTATGTGTTTTCAAGCGGCCTGCACTGCACGCTGGTGTGCGCGCTGTTGGCGTGGCTGCCGCATACGCGCCCGACCACGCAGATGGCCTATGGCGAATTGCTGGGCTCGCTTTTCACGCTGTTTCGCAAGCACGGCAATGTGCGGCGCGCGGTGGCGATCCAGTTCTTGCTGGGCATTTGTTATGGCGGCTTCTGGGCGGTAGTCGCGTCGATGATGGCGACCCTGCACCATGTCGGCCCGACCGCAGCCGGCCTTATCGGTATTCCCGGCGCAGCCGGCATACTCGTTGCGCGGCCCGCCGGACGCTGGATGGATCGCTCCGGCGCGGCGCCGGTGGTGACCACCGGCGTGTGCGTGATGATCGGCGCGTGGCTTGCGTTAGGCATCTCCGCCGCATCAATCGCATTCGTGGTGGCCGGCGCGATCATGCTCGACTGCGGTCTGCGCACTGCAATGGTGGCGAATCAAACGCTGGTCAACGCTGCAGTGCAGGACTCACGCGCGCGCGCCAACACTATCTTCGGCATGCATGTGTGGTGCGGCAATGCAGTGGGGGCGTTCCTTACCAGCACCGCGTTTGCGCTGTACGGTTGGCTGGCGGTATGTGCGATTGCGCTGACGGCTTCTATTTGTGCATTACTGATCCAGTTGGGCATTTTGCCGGTGGGCAAGGTGGGGCCTACTTAGTTCGATGGGTACTGACACGCCTTGCTCTAAGAACGCAAGATGCAAGGCTTGACCCCGTATATTTGCGCCTTCCTTCCGCTAAGCGAGGACGGCGCCTGGAAGCCGCGCGGCCTTGACGTCAAATGTCGCTGTCGCGCGACAACCGAGCCGGCTGTTGTGCGCGGCAATGAGGCAGTCGGCAAACCCGCATGCGCTGTCCTGCCAATGCATCAGCGCCTCCTCAATCGCGGGTTCGTCTTCGAACGATAGTTCACGGGTCTCGAGCGCAGCGCGGAACACGCCGGTTACCGCGGTTCGGTCAAGGCCGTAGCGACTACGCAGTACCCACTCGGTTTCAATTAAAACCGGCAGCGAAACGAGCACTGGCTCGCCCCGATTGACCGCGTCCTGGACCAGCCTGCGCGCACGGCGTGTCTGCTCGGCATCGTCCGCGATAAGGAGCCGCACCACGACGTTGGTATCGATACCGAGCACGCGCGAAGCCCCTAGCGGTTCATCTGTGCTATAGAGACGCGCTTGCCGCCAGGCGGTTTGACCGCGATGTCCCGAATGCTGCGGTTCTTTACGCGCACGAGTATCGTGCCGTCCGCCAATACGGTGAAATGAATACGATCGCCCGCTTTCAGGTTCGCGGCGGCGCGCACGTCCTTTGGTATGGTCGTCTGTCCCTTGCTGGTGACTGTCGCGAATGCCATGGCCGATTCCTTCCGTCCTTACGAAAAGGAATATAGTAAGCGCCGGCACACCCCGTGTCCAGCGACCTCGGAATTGAATGGGCCAAGCTCAACAAGTGTCGGGGTTGCCTGACCCGTCGCATGCAATCTGCCATCCGCGCCGCTCATCTTGGGGATTCAGCACGCCGCCTCGCAATGAGACAATCATCGGCATGTCATCGACGCCCTACTGTCCGCCCGCGAACCGCGGGCTAACCATCCTCTATCTCTCGGCGCAATTGATCGTTGTCGACAAACCCAGCGGATTGTTGAGCGTGCCCGGGCGCGGCGCGGGTAAGGAAGACTGCTTGTCGCGCAGGGTTCAAGCCGAATATTCCGACGCCTTGATCGTTCATCGTCTGGACATGGGCACGTCGGGCATCGTCGTCATGGGGCGTGGCGCCAGGGCACAGCGCGAGCTGAGTGTAATGTTCCAGGAGCGCAGCGTGCGCAAGCGCTACCAGGCCATGGTCGAGGGGCATTGGATGGCTGCTGCCACGGGGGAGATCGAGCTACCCATCAGCGTCGATTGGCCCAACCGTCCGAAGCAGAAAATCGATTACATCATGGGCCGGCCGAGCCTGACCCGCTATCGCGTCATCGACATCGACACTGCGCGCGCGGTTTCGCGCATTGAGCTCGATCCCGTCACCGGACGTTCACATCAGTTGCGGGTGCATATGGAAGCCATGGGACATCCCATCCTCGGCGACGACTTCTACGGAACGCCGGCATCCTGCGCCAAGGCGGAGCGCCTGATGCTGCACGCCTGCCAGATCGAATTCTGTCATCCCGGAACGGGCTTGCCGCTGCGCGTTGACTGTCCGCCGCCTTTCTGATCGGCCTGAAAAGAACCCTACGGGGCCGCAGTGAAACAGGAATTGATCAGGGAGCAGACCACCGTTCTGACTGGCAACTGCCACAACCACAAAATAGATTGGGCTGCGATTGGGGTCCGGGCAGATGCTGCGTCATGCATGCACATTAAGCAATCTGATATTCAATACTCAAATTTCAAGATGACTGCGGCAGCGGGATGTCGTCAGTCAGCAACAAATCCGGGATTGGACCAAGAGAAATTAATAATGCTTTCTTCGAAACTGTTTAAAATGGGCGCGCCGTATAGCGACACGTGCCTAGGGAGGTCGGCAGCCGGCTTGTTCTCCCGTCCGTTGTGCATAAAGAACGCAGCTACGCAGCATAGCTGCGCCAATCCGAAGCGACATCAAAGACAAAATGGAAGCGACTACTTTCAGATATGCGGCGACCCTTGCGGTGGTCGCATCGCTCTTGGCTGCCTGCATATCACCCAAGTCGATCGATCAACCAGCTCAATCGACGCCCACCGAGTTGTCACCAACGGCAGATCAGGCCACGGAAGCAGAGCCGCAAGCCGTAGCGCCGATTGCTCCTCTGGCTAATGGGCTGCCAGCGAAGCCGCTTCCCCCGGTGCAGAGGGGCGCGATGGAACGCTTCGATTGCCTGACCGGCACACCGGATTGGCACGCGAGAATTGCCTTTGAAGCGCGAGACGGTCAGGTGCTCGGCTTCGCGTATTACAGCAAATGGAGGCCGCGCACCTGCTCGATCGACTTGATGCGCAATGCCGCCGGTAGCAAATGGCACACGGCTGCCGACGGCGCCGTCCGCGTCGATACGCCGCAGGGCCGATTTCATATCCGCACGCGCGCGGAGGCTTACGAGTTTGAGTTCGAGCACGTGCAGCGGCGGAAATTTTGCGGCATGCCCGGCGAGATTAACGGTACGATGACGATCAAGCGGGGCCCCCGCACGCCACAGTGTTCGGCGACGGGCATCATGGATACCAACGACCCCTATCTGGACCACTTGTACAAGTCAAAACGGTAGTCAGGCACGGCCAAGGCGCCGAATAACCGCATCTGCATTCAACATCACAAAGAACACAATGAGCACCTTCTCCTCCAATCGTCCCCGCAGTAAAGCCCCCGTTGTCATTGTCCTCCTCTTGATCGTCTGCGGCGCCCTCGGCGCTGGAGCATGGTATCTGCGCCCGCGCTTCGAAACCGATCCACCGCAGATCAGCCTCACGCCCAACGCAGACGCGGTCGGCCTCGCTCCGCTCGAGCTGCAGGTCAGCGATAAAGGGACAGGCTTGAAGTCCGTTACGGCCACGCTGTCGCAAGGCGGCACCGACCATCCTTTGGCCGCGGAGCAATACAGCCAGCCGGTGGGCGAGAAAAAGATCATCGTCACCCTGTCCAAGCTGCCGGGCATCAAGGAAGGCCCGGCGGTGCTGCGCGTCACCGCACGCGATGCCTCGCTGTGGCACTGGTTCAACGGCAACACGGCCGCCCTCGAAAAACAAGTCACGATCGACATCACGCCGCCAACGCTGGACCTCATCGCCGACGACCGTTACGTAAACTTCGGCGGCGTGGGCATCATCGTTTATAAGACCTCGGCTGACGCGGCGACCACCGGCGTGAAGATGGGCGATTACTTCTTCCCCGGCTTCGCGGGCCAGATCAAGGACCACCCGGATTATTTCCTTGCCCTCTTCGCGCACCCCTACAACGCTGCGCCCGACGCGCGGCCTACGCTCGTCGCCACCGACAAGGCCGGCAACACACGCGAGATGCGCATTGCCTACGAACTGAAGAACGTCAATTACAAGAAGAGCACCATCGCCCTCAGCGACAATTTCCTGCAGAACAAGATCATCCCGCTGATCGAGGATGTGAACGCGCGGCAGGGAACACCGAAGGAGCAATTCGTCGCGGTGAACAAGGCGCTGCGTAAAGTGAACGAAGACAAGATTACCGAGGTAACGAAGAACGCAACGCCGCAGATGCTGTGGACGGACGCCTTCGCGCAACTCAGCAACTCGAAGGTCGAGGCCAACTTCGCGGACTTTCGCACCTACACCTATAAAGGCGAGCCGATCGACAGCGCCTACCACCTCGGTTACGACCTCTCGGTCACCAAAAATTACCCGGTCGAAGCATCGAACGGCGGAAAGGTCGCCTTCGCCGGGCCGCTCGGTATCTATGGTAATGCCATAATTATCGACCACGGGCTCGGGCTTTTCTCCCTATACGGTCATTTAAGCGCGATCGATGTGAAGGTCGGCGATGCCGTTACCAAGCGCCAGACGCTCGGCAAGACGGGCGAGACGGGGCTCGCAGCGGGCGATCATCTGCATTTCGGGATTTACCTGGCCGGGCTCCCCGTGCTGCCCGTAGAGTGGTGGGATCAAAAGTGGATCGACGACAACATCACGCCGAAGCTCGGGGGAAGAACCGGACAAGAAATTGCGGAGGCAGCGCAGCGGGTGAAGGTGAAGGTGAAGCACAACAAGCGGCGGCGGTAGGCAGAAAAGCAGAAAACGCGGAGGCGCACTCGCGGCCCTTTGCCGCCAGTTAGCTTTTCCAGCAGCGGCAGGGAAAACTGCGCCCCGAACCAATTCCAGGCCGGATGGGTCGAACACCCTTGCGTGAGCACCTGAGCTCCTGTTACGCGCTAAGGGTTGAAGCATTTGGGAGAACGAGTGATAAAGAATCTGCTGTGGATAATCATTGCCTTGTCGTCGCTAGCGCAAGGCGCGTCGTTCGACGGGGAAACAGCGCCTCCGCGGGAGTTAAAGCCAGTGCCGCAACAGTCGCGGGCGGCACACCTGGTGGCTGAAGTGCTGGCCGGTTATCACTACAAACCGGCGCCACTCGACGATGCCATGTCGGAGAAAATATTCGACCGCTATCTAAAATCGCTTGACCCCGAGAAGCTCTTTTTCGTTCAGTCCGACATTGACCGGTTGACCGGTATTCGCACCAAGCTCGACGACGCTATTGTCGGGGAAGACCTGACCGCTCCATTTGCCATCTTTAATCTCTACGCACAGCGCGTGTTCGAGCGTTATTCCTACGCCCGCACTTTACTCAAGCACGGGTTTGATTTCGGGCCCAAGGAGACGTACCAATTAGAACGCGCAAAGGAACCGTGGCCGAAAACCGACATGGAAATGCGCGAGTTGTGGCGCAAGCGCGTCAAGAATGACTGGCTGCGCCTCAAACTCGCAGGACGAGACGACAAGAACATCGTCGACACGCTGGACAAGCGCTATGACCAATTCTTAAAGCATAGCGGCCGGGTAAAGAGTGAAGATGTTTTTCAGATATTCATGAACGCCTACACCACGGCGATCGAGCCCCACACCAACTACCTGGGGCCTCGCGCCGCGGAGGAGTTCGACATATCGATGCGCCTTTCTCTCGCCGGAATAGGTGCGGTGCTGGCGGAGAAGGACGACTACACCACGATTCGGGAACTCGTGGCCGGCGGTCCCGCCGCGCTCTCCGGTCAATTGCAGATCGGGGACCGTATTGTTGGTGTCTCCCAGAGCGAGGGCGGGGTAGTTACGGACGTCATGGGTTGGCGCATGGACGATACCGTCGCGCTCATTCGCGGCATGCCCGACTCGCCGGTCGTCCTCGATGTCCTTCCCGCGAGCGCCGGGCCGGATGGCAAACACCGCTCGGTTTTACTCATTCGGAAAAGGATCACTCTGGAACAGCAGGCCGCCAGCAAATCCATCCGCTCGGTGACGGACGGAGCGACCACTCGCCGCGTAGGCGTGATAGCCCTTCCCGTGTTTTATGAAGACTTCGAAGCCCGGCAAAAAGGCAGCCCGGATTTCAAGAGTGCGACGCGCGATGTCGCGCGTCTGTTGGGCGAATTAAAAGCGGAAAAGGTCGACGCCGTGTTGCTCGATTTGCGCAATAACGGCGGTGGTTCATTGGCGGAAGCGATTAGACTCACCGGTTTATTTGTCGGCAAGGGGCCCGTTGTTCAACAACGTGATGCGAAGGGTGCGATCACGGTGTCGGGCAATCCCACGAGCGGCATCGCTTGGGGCGGTCCGCTGGGTGTGCTGATTAACCGGGGCTCGGCATCGGCGTCGGAGATCTTCGCCGCCGCGATTCAGGACTATGGTCGCGGCTTGGTGATTGGTGAACCGAGTTTTGGCAAAGGCACCGTGCAAACCCTGGTTAATCTTGATCAAATCGCCAGGAATAGCAAACCGCAATTTGGCGAACTGAAAATGACCATTGCCCAGTTCTTCCGCATCAATGGCGGCACGACGCAATTGCGCGGTGTAACGCCGGATTTCATCTTTCCCACCGCCGCCGACGCGAGCGATTTTGGCGAAGCCAGTTTCGACAACGCACTCCCCTGGATGCAGGTCAAGGCCGCCGACTATGCGCCGGCTGGTGACTTGAAATCTCTACAATCCATTCTCCTGACACGTAACGAAGCGCGCGAGAAGAAAGACAAGGACTTTCTGTGCCTGCAGGATGCAATTGCCGCATTCAAGCGTCAGCGCACGAAGAACCAGATCTCGCTAAACGAAGCCGAAAGACGTCAGGAACGGCAGACCGAGGAGATACGCCTGACGTCCTGTGAAGCACAGAGAGACCCCGGCAAGAGCGCGAACGCAGATGCTAGCCAGGAAGCAGTGCCGGGAGCGAATAAGGCACGTCGGGACGACGGCTTACAACCTGACGAACGCACTCTCGCCACTGAATTGGCGGACGAAAAGGCGCGCAAGAATGCCAACGACGTCTTATTGAACGAAGCCGTCCATATACTGGGTGATGAAGTCGGTCTGATGGGGTTCAATGCCAGTGTTGCGGCCCGCGCCAGGGAAAGCTCCTCGTTTATCCTTAATCGATGACAAGGCGCGGGCGCGGTTCGTGCCCTCTTGGGATACGCAATTCTCGACGCAAAGTCTCTGTAGCGCGCGATCAAACTGACTCAGCAGTTCCTGCGCGTCCACGGCAAGGAATGCCACATCGAGCGCGAAGCGCGGTAGCTGGACGGGCCCGAGTGCGGATTCCGGGCGTTATCGGCCGTTTAACTTCCTAGGGAACCTCGAATTAATTCCCAAACCGTTCGCCCTGAGGTATCGAAGGGTGACCGGTCCCCTCTGCGGAAGCTGTATTCGTGCTTCTATACATCAGCACGAGCGGACTTAATCAGCGCTTCCCTGGTTCACTTCCGGCGTATGCCGATGACGCGACCGACTTCCGCCGGTCGCGGGCGCTGCGCATGCGCTTCGTGCAGGGCTCGCACGCGCGCAAGCCTGTCGGCGGGCCAGGTGGTGCTGCGCCGCGTTGTCATGTCGATGCACATCGAAATCGATTCGGAAGTGGCTGCCAGCCAGCGCTCGCGGGCGTGAAGCATGGTCATGAAGAAATGTATTCGTTTCGCGTCGAAGTCGATCAACTGAAAAGTGAAATCCAGCGGATCGCCCTCGCGCACTTCGTGCTGGTAGGTGACATGCGTTTCCAGAGAAAACGAGCTGACACCCGTGGCTTTGGTGCTCGAAGAACCGAGACCGAGCATGTCCCAGGGGAGATCAAGGGCCTTGTCGAAGATCACGGAGTAGTAGCCGACGTTCATATGGCCGTTCGGATCGATGTACTCCGGCAGTACGGCTAAGCCGGCATAGCGAATGCTATCGATGGCCTGGGTGATGTCAGAAAGTGGCAATGTGGTGTCCTCGGGTGCTCTGAAAGCAGGGACGCATTATGCAGTAACCTCGAAAAAGTGTGCACGCCGGGGCGACGTGCCTGCACCGATTCACTCCTGTACTGCTACCTTACAAGACCCCGTTTCTTTTCTCCCGGGTAGACGCAGCAGCGCCCCAAATCATACTGCCAGAATGAAGCCCTTCCCCATCCTCGTAACTTGCGTGATCGGCGCGTCAGTCGCTGCCACGGGTCTCTTAGTCGGGAACTTCAAACCCGTCCCGCACGCTGTCGCGGTGGCGGTCGCAGCCCTTACGGTCGGCGCTTCATTCTCGCGTTGGCGTGTCGCGATCTGGTTTGTTCGCGGGGTCTTGTTCGCGGCAGGATGGTCGGCACTTTGGCTGGCAGTGTACGGCGCCACCGTATGGATCGCCCCTCCGGTGACCGCCGACGGCCACCGTGTGATGCCGATGGGGCAGGTGTTCCTGGCCTTTATCGGGAGCACCGTTTTGGGGT